>JASEGZ010000018.1 GCA_030018935.1 Syntrophales bacterium | reverse complement strand
ACAAACCGGACAGATTGTGTGCTACAAACCGGACATATCACGTGTTACTAACAGGTTAAATCTTTCCTCTTGACAAACATCCTGATTTTGCTAACAATAATCCATCCACTACTTGACAAACGCCCCTTTTTCTATAGACCATTAAAAAGCTTGAATTTAGTATCAGTGGGGAATAGATACGATATTTGTAATGGATATTGGGGCTCTCCATTTCCAGATATCCAATGGCAATTTTGCCATTGGATCCCACGCTATTCAACATGCAGTAAAAGAAGGCTTTACAAAAGAAGACATGATCTATGCAATCTTAAATGGTTCTGTTATAGAAAGATACCCTGGACGTAAAAGGTGTCTCTTTTGCGCTGACGTTATTATTGAAGGACTAACGATGCCTCTTCATGTGATTTGTGAACACCTCCATCCAAAAAGTCCAGTAGATTTTGTAACTGCCTATATCCCATCCGAAGAGGAATGGGAAACACCAACTCAAAGGAGAAGAAAGAAAGGAAAGGTTTAATAACTATCTGTTCTGAATGTGGAACAAAAACAGAATTACAAGAAATCTCTATCAATTTTGAAAGAAAAGGGATTCGGGCTATTATGTCTGGTATCCCTGCGATGGTATGCCCTAAATCCCAAACCCATTGAACTGATATTAGCTCCGTAAATGCCCCCTGGTCATATAGAAAACCTCCTGCAGAATTGGGTTCAAACCTTTCCTCTTGACAAATCCCCCCGATTGGGGGTGATCTTCGCTGGAAGTACTGAAATGACCGCGAATTAGCAAGAATACTGTTGATTCTTAGAGCCGGGATTCTGGAAAAATGACGAAGATTGCCAGTAACCAATTCCAGACCATGGAAAAGATAAGGGTCGAGAGTCATTTCTTGATCGGTATAGGGGTGAAAATAGTGTTAGACCATATACGTGATTATACACGGTGAAGATGGTATCTTATGTATTGATTCTCACATCCTTCGGAGAGGTTGGTCTCGTCTGGGTGTCAGGAGAAAACGCCCCCTCCATCGTGCGCATCTTTCTTCCCGGGGAGGGTCTGGCGACGAAGGCCATTGTTCATCTATACTTCCCCGGTGCCCTCAGACAATCGCATGAGATCGTAGATCAGGTTTGCCTGCAGATTCAGGAATACCTGTCCGGGGCGCCGGTTGTTTTTTCTTTGGAAAACCTCGACATGAGTGGCTGCAGCGAATTTCAGCGGAGGGTCCTCCTTCAGAACAGGCAGGTCCCACGGGGCTTTGTCAGTACCTACGGTCGCCTGGCAGCTAAACTATCCATCCCGAAAGGTGCCAGGGCGGTGGGTTGGGCCCTGGCCGGAAACCCTTTTCCCCTGATCATCCCCTGTCACCGCGTCGTCAGAGTAAACGGTACACCAGGTGGTTACGGAGGTGGCTTGAGGATGAAGGTTGCCCTCCTTGAGATGGAAGGTGTGGCATTTGATGCGAGGGGAAAAGTTAGGCCGGAGTATTTCTGGTAGACGAGACGGTATTGCTTTCTCGAAACCTGCCCATTTTAGTTTCGCAAGCGTTCAGCCGTCAGCGATCAGCGATCAGTAACCCCTGGTATCTTTCTTTTTTCGCTGAAAGCTGAAGACTGACAGCTAAACCTATTTTCGGCTCTGTTTTATCAGTACCAGGTTGTCCCGATGGATGATCTCATCATAATCCTTGTAGCCGAGGACCTGTTCTACCTCGGATGTCTTTAATCCCATGATCTTACAGATTTCCGGGGCGCTGTAGTTGACCAGCCCTTTGGCGAGGGGTGTTCCCTCCATATCAACACAGGTAACAGGGTCTCCGATGCCGAAGTTTCCCTCCACATTGACTATACCTGAGGGGAGGAGACTTTTCCCCTGTTCCAGCAGAGCCTTTTTCGCCCCCTCATCGAGGAACAACCTGCCCCTGGACCTCAGAGTAAAGGCGATCCAGTATTTTCTGCTGGTTAGATGCTTGCCCATGGGCAGGAAGAGGGTACCGATCTCTTTGCCGGCAAAGATATCCTGGAGGACACCTTTTCTTTTACCAGGTGCAATGATGCAGGGAATGCCAGAGACCGTCACTTTTTTAGCGGCAAGGACCTTGCTTCTCATGCCGCCGATTCCCATAGAGGTTGCTTCATCCGTTGCCGCCGCTTCAATCTCTTCCGTGATCTCTTCCACGAGGGAAATGAGTTTGGCATTCTCTGATTTTGCCGGATTTCTGTCGTAAAGACCTTCTGTACTGGTCAGGTTAATCAGGAGGTGGGCCCCGATGATGTTTGTAATCATGGCGGCAAGATGGTCGTTATCCCCGAATTTGATTTCGTCAACGGCTACCGTATCGTTCTCATTAATAATGGCAATTACTCCCCATTCCATAATGGTGGAGAGGGTATTGCGGATATTCAGAAATCGTTTCCTGTCCGTTAAGTCGCTCATGGTCAGGAGGATCTGGGCAACGAACAGTCCGTGTTTTCCAAAAGCATTGGAATAGACCCTCATCAGCCTCCCCTGTCCGACGGCTGCCGCCGCTTGCTTCTGGGGTATGCTTTTCAGTTCGCCTCTTATACCCATCCTGTGCTTCCCGGAGGCGATGGCGCCGGAGGTGACGATTACAACCTGATAACCTTTTTTTTTCAGCTCTGCGATCTCATCAACCAGTTGTTCGATGATGTTAAGATCGAGTCCGTTCTTTCCCGTCAGCACGGCACTGCCGATTTTTATGAGGACCTTTTTGACGTTTGCCAGGATGTCTTTTCTTATCTGATTGGTTAACATACCTTTGTTATCTGTAATTTTTTTGTGATTTCGCTGATTACCTCACTGATTCCCTCACCGGTAATGGCCGAAAAAGGCAGCACTTTTATGCCTTTTTCTGCAAAGGTGGCGCTCTCTTTTTTTATCCTCTCCCTGGTAACAGGCAGATCAATTTTATTGATAGCCACGATCTGGGGTTTTTCCATCATGGTCGGACTGAACAGGGCAAGTTCCCGGTTGATAACGGCAAAGTCCTGCCAGGCACCACTATATGATTCTCTTGAGATATCAATGATGTGGAGCAGTACCGCTGTTCTTTCGATGTGACGGAGAAACCCTGTTCCCATCCCCATTCCCTCATGGGCGCCTTCGATCAGTCCGGGGATGTCAGCAATGACAAAGCTTTCAAAATTTCCATACCTGACAACACCGAGATTGGGTACCAACGTGGTGAAGGGGTAATCGGCGATTTTGGGTTTCGCTGCTGAGACCTTTGCAATGAAGGTTGACTTCCCCACATTGGGTAGACCGATAATACCTGCATCGGCGAGGAGTTTGAGTTCAAGTTTAAGCCAGCGCTCTTCCCCCTTTATACCTTCCTGGGCGTAACGGGGCGCCTGATTGGTCGGTGTGGCAAACATGGCATTTCCCCTGCCGCCCATGCCCCCCTTTGCGACGATACACCGCTCGCCATTGATGGTAAGGTCAGCTAAGACCTCGCCTGTTTCGGCGTCTTTGACCACGGTACCCACAGGGACGATAATTTCCATATCCGGAGAATTTCTGCCTGTCCGGTTGCTTCCCTCTCCATGTCCGCCGTGCCTTACCACATAATGTGTTTTATATTTTAGATCAAGGAGGGTTCTACGGCTATCGGAGGCTTTGATAATTACGTCGCCCCCTTTCCCCCCATTGCCACCGTCTGGCCCCCCATGGGGCACGAACTTTTCCCTCCGGAAACTGATGCAACCTTTCCCGCCATCGCCTGCCTTCACATATATTTTTGCCTCATCAATAAATTTCATATCACGGGAATTAAAAAATAAAAGGCACCTTGCATGTGCCTTTATGTGTTAAAAGAATATTGATGAGCTTTGTTTTATCGGTCAGGTGGTCGGCATTGAAACAGAATGGTCAGCCATCAGCCTTTTAAGAATATTTACAAGGCGTAGACACTTACCTTTTTTCTTTTCCTGTCCAGCCTTTCAAACTTTACCATGCCATTAATTTTCGCAAAAATGGTGTAGTCTTTTCCCATGCCGACATTATTGCCGGGATGTATCTTTGTTCCTGTTTGGCGGATAATAATAGAACCGGCGTTGATTGTCTGGCCACCAAACACCTTAACGCCCCTTCTCTGCGCATTACTGTCCCTGCCATTGCGGGAACTTCCCTGTCCTTTTTTATGTGCCATGCTATCCTCCGCTTAATAAGGAGATTTCCTTTATCTTTATATTCGTTAATTTCTGGCGGTGTCCGGTTTTCTTATGATACCCCTTTCTCCTCTTCATCTTGAAGACGTATATCTTGGCTGCCTTTGTCTGCGCAATAACTTCACCGACAACTCTCGCGCCCTCAACAAGAGGGGTTCCCACTCTGATATTACCGTTTCCGGCGACCATCAGTACCTCGTCGAAAACCACAGAGTCTCCTTCGTTACCGTTTATTTTCTCAATTGCCAGCACATCTCCTGCGGAGACCCTGTGCTGTTTACCGCCTGTTTTTATAATTGCATACATATTTTAATGTCCTGTCTAAAAATTTTCAGCATTATATTATCGGAACTCAATATTATTTGTCAATACAATTATGGCAGGTATCTGAAAAAAATTTGACTGCCATTGTTACTTGACACGGTATTTCTTATCGGATAGCTTGAAATTCTACTCCGTTATCGAGAGAAGATAAATAGAGCGGGAGGAGGTAAAATGGCTAAAGGAATTATTGAAATCAAGGAGAATCATTGCCGGGGTTGCGGTTTTTGCGAGATGTTTTGTAAAAAGGGGTGTATCGAGATGTCAGATCGGGTCTCACCTCTCGGGTTACCTTTACCCGACTTCAACAACCCTGAGAATTGCAGTGCCTGTGGTATCTGTGCATGGATGTGTCCCCATCTTGCTATTGAGGTCTATGAATATCTGGAGACATCTCCTGCCACTTCAAACTAACCCTCATGACCTGCGGTCACAACAAAAGATAAAAGTAACAGAATTTTGAATTCAACACTAAGAAGGGGGGATCAAAATGACGGACAGGCTCCTGATACAGGGGAACGAAGCGGTGGGGTGGGGTGCCCTTGCCGCAGATTGTAGAGGATTTTTTGGCTATCCTATAACACCACAGAATGAGATCATCGAGTGGTTTGCCAGAGAGTTTCCCAAAAGGGGAAGGGCTTTTCTTCAGTCCGCCTCGGAAACAGGTTCAATAAACATGGTTCACGGGGGGGCGGTGGCGGGTGCCCGTGTTATGGAGGGATATTCCGGTAATTATACCCTTCTGTCCCGGCTGTCAGCATGGGACTGCGGTAAAGGCATTATGTGAAGTAATTGATGAATTGGATATGGAGAGGAATTCGGTGCTGGTTGTCGGCATCGGCTGCTATACTATGGCCTCTATCCTGGTGGATGTGGATTCAGCAATGATTGCCCATGGCCGTGCATGTGACGTGGCCTCCGCCATGAAACGCATCCTCGGCAAAGATACGATGGTCATTACCTGGCAGGGAGACGGAGACGCCCTGGCCATCGGTTGCGAGCCGACGATTCATGCCGCTGCCCGGAGCGAAAAGATCACTACCTTTATGATCAATAACGGCAACTACGGGACCACCGGGGGACAACTGGCCCCTACCACACCTATGGGGCAGGTTACTACCACGACACCCTTCGGAAGGACTCAAGACCAGGGATACCCCATACAGGCAGCAGAGTTCATCGGGAGCTTGAAAGGTGTGGCTTACGCCGCCCGGGGAGCATTTACCAATCCTGCCAATTATCAAAAAACAAAAAAATACATGAAAAAGGCGCTGGAAAAACAGAGGGACGGTGTGGGGTATAGTTTTGTCGAGATATTGTCCACCTGTCCGGCTAACTGGCATATGTCCCCCAAGGATTCTCTGAAAAGGATAGAGGAAGAGGTGATACCCCAATTTCCTCTCGGTGAATTCAAGAATATTGATAAAATTGAATAGGAGGCTCTATGAAAGGAGTACCACCCAGAAGACACGATGTGATAATTGCTGGAATTGGTGGGACAGGATCAATGATAATAGGGCAGATATTGGCTTCTGCCGCTGTCTCCCGATACAATAACGTACTCTGGAACCCCAGCATGACCACGGCAAGGAGAGGGGCGCCTGCCGATTGCACAGTTATTCTTTCCGATACTGAAATCGCTTCCCCTCTGCTTTTAAGCGCTAAGACCGTGATTATGACAGAATCGTCCCGTTTAAAGGCATTTGAAGGCAGGGTGCTGCCTGGAGGGATGATTATTTTAGAAACCAGCGGGAAGAGCGAAGAGGTGGAAAGAGACGATTATTTCATAGCCAGATAGATGCGCCTGTAGCCGCAGGCCACAACCGCAGGCTTTAGCCTGCGAGATAACCTGCCAAGCAAGGTGCGAAAATAGCGCAACCTACGAGATTGCGATTACAACTCTCGTTTTAACAGGTACCTTAGGAGGAGAGATGGATTTCAAGTTTACACCTGAACAGGAAGCCTTGAGGGAGGAGTCTACAGAGTTCTGCGGTGAGGAGGCAAAGAGGGCTCCCGAGGGCTGGATAGGCGGCCTGGCAGCCGAAGAAACGGACGAAGGATGGGCTTACCACCGTTCGGTAGTAGAAAAGGTGGCCGCAAAGGGCTGGTTATGTCTGCCCTGGCCGGAAGAGTACGGAGGTCAGGGGCATGGGCCTATTGAGCAACTCATCTTCAACGAGGTAACGGCCTACTATAGGGTACCGGCGATCCCCATGCACTTTATGACTGTGGCTGCCGGCATCCTGATGTATGGAACCGAGGGGCAGAAGAAGGAGTGGTTGCCAAAGATGGCCAGGGCTGAAATAAATTGGGCCGAAGGGCTGAGCGAACCTAATGCTGGTTCGGACCTTGCTGCCCTTACCACTACCGCCGTGGCTGACGGTGATGATTATGTTATCAATGGACAGAAGGTATGGACCAGTGGCGCCCATCGTGCCGACCATATTTTCATCCTCGCCAGGACAGACCCCAACCTTCCAAGGCACAGGGGTCTTACCTTTTTTATCAATCGTATCGGTCCCGGGATTGAGTTTCGTCCCTTAATCTTTATGAATCGCTCTCATCTATATAACGAGACATTCATAGACGATTTTCGCGTCTCCAGGCGAAATATAATAGGAAAGCTAAATCAGGGGTGGTATGTTATGATGGCGGGAAGAAACTTTGCCCGTGCCAACGTTTCGGTTGCCGCTGGGGGAAAACGGGATCTGGAAGACCTGATAAAATACTGTAAACAGACACAGGAAGGGGGAGAATTCCTGGCGAAAAAACCTCTGATCCGTCAGAGGCTTGCCGACTTTGCCATTGACTATGAAGCGGCCTTGAAGTTTGCCTATTATGTATGTTGGCTTCAGAGTAAGGGGAAGGACGTGGCAGCCGAGGCCGCGGCCTGTGGTTATTATGCCAACGAACTCAACCTGCGTCTTGCCAACACGGCAATGGAGATCATGGGGCTCTATGGAACTCTGAAGGGAGGATCTAAATGGGCTCCCCTTTATGGAAAGTTTCAGGATCTCAGTCAGTGGAGTTCTGGTTTTACCATCGCCGGGGGTACCACAGAGATAAGGAAAAATGTGATCGCCTGGACGGGGCTCGGGCTGCCACGGGACTGACAGCCAACCCGGCAACTCTATTTTTTCCGCAATCTATAACTTGAAAAGGGGGAAATATGAACCTTGATCTTACTGAAGAGCAGGAAATGTTAAGAAGGACAGCTCGTGACTTTTTAGCAAAAGAGTTCCCCAAGACGCTGGTCAGGGAAATGGAGGAGGATCCCATTGGTTTTCGCGCTGATATCTGGAAGAAGATGGCGGAATTAGGATGGATGGGATTGATCATTCCCGAAGAGTATGACGGCAGCATGGGCAGTTTCATGGATTTGCTCGTTCTTCTCGAAGAGATGGGACGGGCTTGCCTGGTTTCCCCGTTTTTTTCTACTGCCATCTGTACTTTCCCTATCCTTGATTCAGGCAGCGAGGAGCAGAAGAGGGGATTCCTGCCCAGAATAGCCGCCGGCGAGGAGATATTAGCTCTGGCGTTGACTGAGCCCGCTGCCACATATGCTGCTGCTGGCATTACCACAAAGGCCAGGGAAGACAAAAAAGGTTGTCTTATCAATGGTACCAAACTATTCGTTCACGATGCCCAGACGGCTCAGCATTTTCTCTGTATTGCCAGGACCAATTTCTGGTCACCGCCGGAGGAGGGCATTACCCTCTTCTTAGTGGATGCCAAAAGCCATGGGATAAGAATCACTCCCTTACCAACCATTGCCGATGACAAGCAGAGTGAGGTTTTATTTGATGATGTCGTTGTACCAGGAGAAAATATGCTGGGAAGGTTGAATGGAGGCTGGCCAGTGGTAAGGAGGCTTCTCGAACGGGCATCTGTGGCGAAATGCGCGGAGATGATCGGTGGCACCGATTGGACGGTGGAGAACTGCGTTGCCTATGCGAAGGAAAGGGTCCAGTTTGGCAAACCTATTGGCAGCTTTGGCATTATTCAGCATTACCTCGCCGAGATGTGGACTGAACTCGGCCATGCCAGAGGACTTGTCTATTATGCAGGTTGGTTGTTAGATCAGGGATTCCCCTGTGCGAGGGAGGTAGCAATGGCAAAGGCACGAATGAGCGAGGTATACAGGCACTGCACTCGTATGGGGGTTCAGATCTTCGGTGGTATTGGCACTACCAGAGAGCATGATATGGGGCTTTATTATCGCCGCGCCAGGCAGGTACTGTCCCTTTTCGGCTCCCCCGATTTCTGGCGGGAAAAGGTAGCCCTTGAGATGAGACTTTAACTTTGACTCTGAGAGGCTTTACCGAAAAGATAGTTTGTGAACCCGGGCCAAGGCAGGTCGTTTTCTACGAGTTACCTCGAAATTACCTCACATTGAGATCTGTTCGATAAACGCCTCCACCCTCGTCTTCAATTGTCCCGCATCACCTTCGCTGTAGTCCGTTTCGATCTCCAGTAGAGGGATATCTGCCTTATGGAGTGCTTCCCTCACCCTAACAAACTCCACCTTATACGTATGGCAGAACTGGAGGGTGTAGTGGATTACACCGGCAGCGTTATAGTCTCTGCAATATTGGAGAATCTGTTCAATCCTTTCGTCATTCGGAGTAAAACAACTGCAGTTTATCTTAAGATAACGTTCGGCAATGGCCCTCAGTTTTTCCTCTGTGGTGGGACGTCCTTCCTCCACCATATTGGTGAAGTACCTGGTGCCTACACAGCTTTCCTCACAGACGGCCACCCCTCCACTGTTTTCTATGAGATGATGGAGTTTCCAGTTTGGTATGGCCATCGGACAACCGGCAATAAGTATCCTCGGTGTGCCTCTGTCAAATACTCCCTTTTCCTCTCCGATCCTTTTCTCCAATTCATCACAGAGTTCATTGACTTTAGCGGTAAACCTCTCCGGGTCGTCATAGAAGGCAATCTGGCATATCAGTAAGGCATCCTTCCCACTGATGGGAGAAGGAGTTGCCTTACGTGCCTCAAAGACCCTCCCTATTGACTTCCGTTTTTCGTTAACGAGTTTGATCTTCTCCTCCAGGGTCTCCGGGGTTATTTTAACACCTGCCTCCTTCTCCATCTTTTCCGCAAAGGCCTTGATTTCGTGAAGCCAGAGGTTCCTGTCAATCTCCCGTTTCATCTGGGGAATCTCCATCACATAGGTGGGGATATAATTATCGAGAAGTTCCCATGCCTTCTTCTTACCGTCACAGGTGGTCTCCCCTACCACGAAATCGGCCGCCTCGAAGTAGGGGCAGACCAGGGAGAGCTTGAAACCAAAGAAAGACTTGATCAGGGGACAGAGGTTTCTCGGTAATACGGTCTCGGCGTCGGGGACGGAAAACTGCGCCCCCCCGCAGAGACCCACGCTCACTCCCCCCGCGGCGAGGATGACCTCATCGGGGACATAGAGACAGAAGGTCCCCACGACCTTGCCCCCTTTTTCCTTGTGGTCTAAAAGCTCCTTGACCCTCAATCCGTGGACCTCGGACATGACAAAATCGAAATACCCCATCCCCTGGGGACGGTCCTTCTGGCTTATATAGACATCTGTATAGATCGCCCCCAAGGCATTTAACGGTTGTTCATGTCTCGCAAGGTTCAGCCCCAATCCTTTCCACATCTCGGTATAATCGCCCATACGTCCTCCCGCCAAGACAGTTATTTAACTGCGAGGCTAACAGTAAAGATGATTTTTCTGCTCTCCTATCCTGTGCCCATCGGCAGACATTCTCTCTCCGATCTTCCGCTGTAATTCCTTGAGAGGATTTAAATTCCTACCTGAAACTGTAAGGTAACCAGGTTTTGGTCCTCCCCGCTCCAATTACCCCGGAAATTTTTCACCTCTTCCCGCTGGTCAACCAATGTCCAGTCGAGGGTTAATTTGGCATCGTGGCCTTTGAGGTAGTAATTGACCCCCACAGAGGGGAAGACCGTGTCAGGTTTTTTATCCACTGCGAGCCTCTCATAACGGAAATAGGGCTGAAACCTCCCTGGACCGATCTTACCCGGGATGAGATAGCCACCCTGGATATAGTAGATCTGGGCATCATCTCCACTGACAAGTCGGCTAAATGATAAACTTTGGGTTACGTTTTTCACATCTATATAGGCGGCCTCCATGGTCAGCGCCCCTTCTCCTACGGGATGATCGAAGAAGAGATCCACCGTCCAGGCGGTATTGTCCCGCTGATTGGTTCCGAATTTGATGTCATTCTGGCGGTCGAAGCCAGCTCCTATGGCAAGTACCTTTTTCTTCCCCAGATATGTCCCCTGGTTGAACCAGGAGGTCTCAGGCTCTAACAGGTTGAGGGAGAGCCTGCCGGTGAATCTTAAACTATCATCAGGGTTTTCAGCACCTTCCACCCCTTCCGATATACCGAGGCGGTACTGAAGCAGACCGGCAAAAGGGTTGCCCCAGAGGACTACCCCATCATCCCGTCCTACCTTGCTGGCATAGAAGATTCCACCCCTCACCCCCCCCTGTGTAAAGGGGAGGTCAACGGTCAGCAGGGCCTTGGTTGAGGTTGTGCCGTAATTCCTGGTGAAAGGGGGATACATCCTCCCCATCTGGACCTTAAAGGACTCATGGAAGTTGTAATAGATCCATCCATCCCGGACGGCGATACCACTTCCGAGACCCTGGCCGGAGTCATTTAAGCCCTCCTGACCGATGCGATCGCCGGCGATATGGGCAAAGAATCCCAACTGGGGAGTAGCCTCTCCCTTGAGATAAAAGTAAAACCTCCGGAACATAAAATCATGCAGATCATCATTGCCATTGTTTTTTCCATCTTCCACAAACTGATACCATGCCTGTAACCACAGGCCGGCCTTTAGTTTGTGCTCTTCCATAAACCTGGTTACCTGCTCAAGGGATGAGGTTTGTCCCGGAAGCTTACCCTCCAGATCACTTACTTTTTTCTCCAGCGCCATGATCTTCTCTTCTGTGTCTAAGGCGTTTACCGGAGCTGCCCAGATAAGGATCGCCCCTATCAGGATAATTAATCCCATTGCTCTTCCCATTGCTCTTCCTCCTCTAATTATTTGGTTTGATTTTGGGGAGGGATTTAAGTAAAATTTGAGATGCAAAGGGGCACACAAAACCCTTTGCCAGGGGAGGCTATCAGCCCAGGAGCTTGCCAGCGAGGCTGATAGCCCTCCTACCTTAAATCCTCTTCTTTTCCTGAAGGTTCTCCCCTAAATGTTTATTACTCTGCCCCCGCTAAGAAGGGCATCAACTATCTCATACATATTGGTGACCTTACCAACTCTCAGTTTATCCTTTATCCCGTAGTATCCCAGACAGGTGCCACAGGAGAAGATATCCACCCCTTCTCTCTCAAGGAGTTCCAGTGCCTCCAAGACCTCAGAGCCCTCGGTGGTCAACATGACACCAGCGTTTATAAAAAGTAACTTCGTCGGTCTGGGGTGGTAATCCCAGATGGTGTTGAGAAAGGCATTCATCAGTATCCTCCCCAGTTCTTCGCTTCCCGTCCCAAACCGATCGGTGGTGATGCAGACAACATCCCCACCTGCCCTTATGGCTTCAACCCTTGCCCTTTCACCTCCCTCCCCGGGGGGCTTGGTAATTTCTATGCAGAAAATGCCCTCTCCCTCCGAAACGACTACCTCACACCCCTGGCTTACGGCAAATCTCCGTACATTTTCCCTGCTCTCAGGATTGTCCACGAGAACGGTAACTGTGCCCTCTGTTACCTCAGCCAGTGCCTCTCTGGTTCTGATCACCGGTAAGGGACAAGCAAGGCCCCTCGCATCAACCTCTCTGCCCATCTCCTTTCCCCTATTTCCGGGGTGTAAGCAACAGACGATACTCGTCGCCGGCTGCCTCTTCTACCTCAATAGAATAGTTTCTGCTTTCGGCAAGTCGGGATACATTTTCCTTTGCCACAGCAGTCTCTACAAGGACCGCTATCTGTTCGTCAGGGTCTGCCTCCATCGCTTTTTTTGTTTTCACCACCGGGATGGGACAACCGAGACCCCTCGCATCCACCTCAACCATTGCCGTTCCCCCTTTCCTGTTAGATTTCCTCCTTCACCAGGAGAACATTTACCGCCTTGATGATCACCTTTACTTTATCACCCCTTTTTATACCGAGCTCACGCAGGGAATCCATGGTCATCACCGAGGATGCCGTGCTCTCGGCGGGGAGATTTACCTTCACCTGGCACATTACAGTTCCTTCCTTAATTTCAACTACTTCTCCCGCAAGTTGATTTCTGGCGCCGTATTTCATTGCAATACCCCCTTAACTTTACCTGAAAATCCCCCATGCCCCTTTTTTAAAGGGGGAGAGTTCATTATTCTATCACTTTTCTTCCCACATCTCGTCTTCCCAAGGATGGTTGGGCATTGGTATCTTCAGCGGGACCGGCTTGCTATCTTTCCAGTATTTCTCTACAACAGGATGCTTCTTCTCCCTGAGCCAAACCTCCAGATCAGCGGGGTCAACGACATCTTCCTCTGTGGCGATTTTGTCGTATACCTCTTCAGGAATAACGTCGGCGACCTCCAATTTTATCTCCACCTTTTCCACCAGCGGACAGAGGGAAATCATATTGGCCCGCATGATCTGGGCCATCTTCAGCCAGCTCATCCTCGGTTTAACTTCCTTACTCACCCGCAACCACATGTTAGTGCGGGCGCCGACCAGACCCCACCCCTCGGTGAAGAGAAAGCCCATCACCGCCCCTCGTTCCACAAACTCCAACAGGTCATCCGATAGTTGGGGACCCCATGCCTTAATATGAGCGGCAAAGGGAAGGGAGGTCTCTGGGGCCAGTTCGTCCAGCTCCGGACCAATGACTTCGACCCTACCGTCCATTACTTCTTCAGGATCTCCCACTACTTCCACAAAAATGTAACTTTTGTACTCATGCTTGGGGCCGCCCAGCTCTGCATACCATTGCCCCTTCCGTATCTCACCCACATACCGGGGCCCGATACCCACATTCTCCAGGCCGGCGAAAAGCTTATTAAGATCGGTGTCGAGTTGATGAACTTTCCCCGGTGGAAGCTTTACCGTGGCATACCACGGTTTCCCTGTACTCACCTTGTACCTCCTTTGCTTTTATCTCCTCTTAAAAATCACTCCTCGACCCCTTTCTGCTTCCCACAGGAGGGGGATAACTGTCCTCTTATGTGCTGTCGGATGACGTAGCAACATATCTCTATTTTTGTCGGAAGGCCGGATTCGGAGTCGAACCGACCAGGATCCTTGCTCAGTATCCTCAACGGGTTTGCAGCCCGCGGGAAGCACCGGCTCCCTCAACCGGCCCTTCTTTATCAATGTTTAAATTGGCCAATTCTTCTCATCTAAAGACCGCCATCTCTCACTGCATAACAAACCCCGCTCCGGGCGCACAGGTATTCCCTGAAGACAGCGGGAAATTGAGCGATAATTTCCCAGATCCTCGTTGCCGGCGTTGCCTGGGCATACTCCCCGGCCGTACGATTTGCCCTTGCCGCCAGAATTGCCGCCTCGTGTAATTCCAGCCCGGCAGAGGCGAAGGCGGCCACCATGCCGGTAATCGTATCACCGGTGCCTCCGATGGCTTCCAGGGAGGGGATGTCCGGTGCGGAGATGGTTTCTAATATTTTTCCTTCTTTCACTATGTAATCAATTGAACCTTTGACGAGTAACAACCTCGTGGCGCTCCCGTTCTGATATGCCTTTGCCACCAGTTCAGGGGTCTTTGTGATATCGCTGTCAAAGAGGTGTCTGCTGATGTAGGCGGGGTGGGTCGCATCTGGATCGGCCAGGAAAGCCATCTCGCAGGCATCCGGGGTGAAAATGTCAAATCTCTGGGCGAGACCTGCCGCCTTGGCTGCATACATGGAGGAGGCATCGGCAATCATGACCGGCTTCTGACGGCATCTCTCCGCAGATTCACATACCTTCCTCATCAAACCCATGACGGGAAGGATGTAGTGGAGTACCAGGACATCGGGTACAAGGGTGGGGAGATTTTTGCTCAGGTATTCATAGAGTAACCGGCTTCCCTTTCCCGTTCCCCTGTCGCCGACAAGGAGGGCTTGAGGGGGTTTCTCTTCGAGATATTCAGCCGTTACACAGGCAGCGCCGATGAGGGCAGCCGTCCCCTGGAGGCAGGGAATCTCTCTGTCATTAAAGATCAGAGATTTACCGGAAAATTTTACCGCACCCATACTCAGGGAAAAGTCCTCCCAGGGAATCGTTCCGCAGATAAGCATCAGTGTTTCTCCATACGATTCCAGATTTCGAGAGACTCGCAAAAAGCCCTATCCAGCATCAGAGCGCAGAGGGTGAAGCCTCTTTCCCTCGGTCTTATTGCCTCGGCGAGCTTTTTATCTATCAGCCCGGCATGGAGATAGGGGATGTCAGGGCAACCACCCCCGGAGATATTCAGAATGACCCCTGAGTTTTTGTCAAAGGTGAGTTTCATGTTTCCCGCTTTGACCATGATGGCCTCTCCGAAATCTTTGACCTTCACGATCTCGAGGAGATCTCCGCTCCCCTTCCTGGGAATAATCTCGACATAATAGACATCCTTTTCCCTGAACAGTCTCTCTATCCCTGTCTGTTCAATGAGGGCGATCTCCAGGGCGAGATCACACCCCTTCCTGAGTTCAGGAGGAGGGGCAACCAGCCTGACCATGTAGTCAGCCGCTTTGAGGACCTTTTCCGCTTTGATCGCCTCTTCCACGCTCCGAAAGAGGATAAGACCTCCGCCTTCGAAGCCTTCTTTTTTATTTTTACCGAAGACCTCCATACTACCTTTCCCTTTCCACCATGGAAAAGCCAACAAACAGACAGAATACCAGGCCGATAATTACCGCTACTGGTCCGAATCCACTCGGGCCTTTAGGGCTCGAGGCGAGCAGGAAATTATGGGAAAGGGCGGCGCCGGCGATGAGGCCAAGTACGGTAATTCCCGCATCGGTATCACCTTCACCCGCCAGGATTGTCTGGCGCAGGGGGCACCCTCCCAACAGTGTCGCCGTCAGTCCCGCTAAGGTCATCCCTAAGAAATTCCAGAGGTGATTGTTGTGGGCAATTGGTTGATTTATAAAACCCCAGTGGTAAAGGCCCGAGGAAAAATTACCCAGGAGATAATTGGACAGCAATACGCCCACAAAGAAGGCGGCAATGCCGCTCACGAGATAGAAGTCCCTGACCAGCATAATGTCTCTCCACCCTCCCACGAAGCACATCCTGGTCTTCTGGGCAATGAAGCCCACAACAATCCCGGCGAGGAGTGAAATGAGAAGAGGGGCATGTTGCGACCCGGGTCCCTTCAGACTGAAATTGATGAAGGGAAGTTTGAAGATGAGCAGGAGGAGGAGAACCACCATTACCAGCGGTATAATAAGAGCCGGCAGCATTGATGCCTTGCCTGACCGTCCCAGGTTAAAGCCGCCCTTGAGGAACTGAATGCCAACAACTGCCCCCAGAATTATCCCTAAAAGGGCGGTAATGCCGTTGAGGTCGCCTCCGGCAAGCCTTATCAAGGCTCTCACGGGGCAGCCCAGGAAGACCAGGGCGCCGATCATGAAGAAGGCGCCGAGAAAGAAACGTACCAGTGGGGAGGAACCTCCCCGCGGTTTGAATTCCCTGAAGGCATAAGCGGAGAAAAAGGCGCCGAATACAAAGCCGATGATCTCCGGCCGGATATACTGCACTACCTCCGCCCGGTGCAGCCCAATTCCCCCTGCCATATCACGGTAGAAGCAGGCCACGCAGATGCCCATGTTTGCCGGATTTCCCCACTTCGTGAGCAGAGTGGCGAGTATTCCGAAGATGAAACCTCCCAGAATTATCCACGTTTTCGGTGTCCAGAATCTGTCCATCATATCACCCTTACCCCCTTTCGTTTTTACTCGAAATTACCCCCTTGATTCTCTTAATGACCCCGTTATCCTCTGTCGCAATATAAAGAGAATCTTCTCAAAATTTTCCTATTCAAATTTCAGGAATAAGTCAAATTCATAAAAGTTATAATTTGTCACCGGCTATAACCATCTGTCATGCTATTTTTCGCTCCATTGGCCCCCTTCTTCTTGACATTCAATCGTTCCTGTCCTATAGTGCCCGACAGAAAATGGGAGGAATGCTGTGAGTTACGACGTATTTAAGAACATTACGATCCACCAGATGGAATCCCTCGTGCAACTGATTGCCGAAGGGAGCTTCAGCCGTGCGGCTAAAAAGTTGTTTCTCACCCAGCCTGCCCTCACCAAGCACATCAAAAATATGGAGGATTCCCTCGGTATCAGGCTCGTCAACCGTGGAAATGGGGGAGTATCCTTAACACCGGAGGGGAAGATTCTCTACGATTACGCCAGGAGGATCATAAAACTGAGAGAGGAGGCGAAGGAGAAGATCTTGCAGATTCGCGAAAACGAATCCGGCAGCATCTATATCGGTGCCAGTACGATTCCGGCCACTTATATCCTCCCTTACGTCTTGAGTGATTTTAAAAAAATCTATCCGGCAATCAGGGTTAATGTCCAGGCTGCCGACTCTGAAGAAACCGTAGAGATAATCCTGAATAATCAGGCAGAGATCGGTTTCATCGGCAAAAAGCCGTTGCATCGGAAATTGCATGTGGAACCTCTATGGGAAGACAGGCTTATTCTGGCCGTGCCCGGAGGTCATCGGTGGGCCGGTAAAGGTCCCGTGACCCTAGATGAACTTTCCAGAGAGCCCTTTGTTCTCCGGGAGAAGGGCTCGGCAACACGGGAAGTACTCGAGACATACCTTAAAGAAAATACAGGTATGAGCCTCGCACAGTTTAATATTGTTGGTGGAATGGGAAGTTCTGAAGCGGTGAAAGAGGCCATTATCGCCGGGCTTGGTGTTTCCGCCCTTTCGATCCATGCCGTGGGACGGGAATTGAGACAGGGGGTTGTGGTGGAAGTACCGATTGAGGGTTGCCGGGTTGAGAGGTGTTTCTATCTGATCCATCGCCGGCAATTCAGTTTGATGCGCCATCATTGTTTGTTTCTTAATTTTGTGAGAGGTTATAAATTATAAGCGTTCAGCTATCAGCCGTCAGTTTTCAGCAAAAACAAAAAGGGTACCAGGGATTACTGATCGCTGACAGCTCTGAACGCTTACAATTCGGTAAATATTCCATTATGACGGCAAAAATAGGTTATTTCAGTACAAACAGAAATCTGGACGGGATCCCGGGACTTGCTCCCTTTAAGGAATATGTTTCCTTCCGGGATGCCCTCCTTCAGGGTCAAGCCCCCGATGAGGGGCTTTTTATGCCTGATCCCATTCCCGCGGTATCTCCGGAAGAGATAAATGCCCTGAAAGGGGCGCCCTATACTGGAGTGGCGATGCTCGTGGCGGCGACCTTTCTGCAGGATGAAGTCCCTTACGGTATCCTGAAGAGGATCGTGGAGGATGCATATAATTTTGAGGTCCCCCTCGAATGTGTTGAAGAGGGGAAGTATATCATGAGGCTCGATCAGGGGCCGACAGCCTCCTTCAAGGACTTTGCCGCCCGCATGATGGCCCGTTTGATGAGCCATTTTCGTGAGCGGGGGAAACGGCTCAATGTCCTCGTGGCGACCTCCGGTGATACGGGAAGCGCCGTGGGAGAAGCATTTCGTGATGTCGAAGGGGTGGATGTCTATATACTCTATCCCCAGGGGGAGATAAGCGGAAGACAGAAGAAGCAGTTAGATACCATCGGCGGTAATGTCAGGGCGATTTCCATAGAGGGCCAGTTCGATGACTGCCAGAATCTCGTCAAGCAAGCATTTTCCGACCCATCTCTCGATAATCTGAACCTGACCTCGGCAAATTCCATCAATTTCGGCAGGATACTTCCCCAGATAATCTACTACGTCTATGCCTATGCCCGGCTTGCACGCCAGGGGGAGGGGCTAATATTTTCCGTTCCCTCCGGCAACTTTGGCAATGCCTTGGGGTGTGAATATGCCCGAAGGATGGGGCTTCCCGTCGCAAAGCTCGTCATGCCGACCAATGAAAACGATGAATTCCCCAGGTTCCTCGAGACAGGCATCTATGAAAAAATTTCTCCTTCCCGGGCGTGTCTCTCCAATGCCATGAATGTGGGTCATCCGAGCAACCTGGCCAGGTTCTTCGATTTGTACGGGGGGACGGTTGACCGGAACGGCGCCGTGCACCGCTATCCCGACCAGAAGGCCATGAAGAGGCACATCTTTTCTGTCAGTATCTCCGATCAGGAAACGAGGGAGACGATAAGAAGGGTTTATCAGCGCTATGGGGTTGTCCTGGAGCCGCACGGTGCGGTAGGTTGGAGGGGACTTGAGGTATATCTTGAACGGTTCGGTGATTTTCCCCTCTGTGTATCTCTCGAGACGGCTCATCCGGCCAAGTTTCCTGAAGAGGTCGAGACCCTCCTCGGTATCACCCCGGAACTACCACAGAGTATAAGAGATATTGATAAAAGAACGGGGGAACCCTTGGCGCTGTCCCGTAACTATAAATTATTCAAGGCATTTCTCCAGGATACCCTGAAGATCAGAGATTAGAAGTACTTAAAAAACCCTACCCTGCTCTTCGTTGATGCTGGCAGGTGTAGCATCATCAGGGGTGGTGCCCTCAAGGAAGCATTCAGAGATAGTCCCCTGGGATGAGGATCTGGCCGGCAGGCCTGTTTTCGAATCTACCTTGACGAAGACGATCCCCTCTGGGATGGGGAAGACTTCCACCGGTGTGTCCTTGAGGACCTTTTCCATGAAATACAGCCAGATAGGCGCTGCCGCCCTGCCACCCACTTCCTGCTTACCGAGAGGCCTTTCCTGATCAAAACCTACCCATACCCCTGTTACCAGGGACGGGGTAAAGCCGATGAACCAGGCATCTCTCGTATCGTCCGTTGTTCCGGTCTTGCCGGCCACAGGTCTACCGATGCTTTTTACCCGCATACCGGTTCCGCTCTCCACTACATCCTGCATCACGTAGGTCGTCATGAAGGCGATGCGGGGGTCAATGACCTGTATTTGGCTGGTTTTTATCTGGTTTTCTTCGAAGATATGACCCGTCCGGTCAACGATTTTTTTGATGAAAAATGGCGTGCATTTTTTACCCTTGTTGGCAAGGACACCGTATCCCCTGACCATCTCCTGAAGAGTGACGCCCGATGTTCCCAGCGCGAGGGAGAGGTTTCTTCCCAGAGGAGAGGTAATCCCCATATTGGCGGCATACCCGGCGGCGTAGTCCACGCCAATCTCCTGGAGTAGCTTTATGGTGATAATGTTTCTCGAGTGGACGAGGCCAGTCCTCAAGGTAGTGGCCCCCCAGAATTCTCCATCAAAATTTTGTGGTTCCCAGATCTTTCCTGTGGCGTCTGCAAATACGACGGGAGAATCTATGAGTTTCGTTGCCGGTGTCATTCCCTTGTCAAAGGCCGCCGTATAGATAAACGGTTTGAAGGCGGATCCGGGCTGCCTCCTCGCCTGGGTGGCACGGTTGAATTCACTTCTCTTAAAATCCCTCCCCCCGACCATGGCCCTGATGGCGCCGGTCCTTGCGTCCAGAAAGAGGAGCGCCCCCTGAACCAGCCCTCTTTTGTATCTTTCCCGTTCTTCTATTTCCCGGAGTCCCCTTTCCACGGCATCCCGAGCTGCCTTTTGCATGGCTATGTCCAGGGTTGTGTAGACCTCGAGTCCTTCCCTGTACAGTACATCGCTGCCATACTTTTCAAGGATGTACCGGCGGACATTTTCAATAAAATAGGGGGCGACCTTCTCTTTTGGTTTAATGGATCGTAGCTTAACAGGGGCGCCTATGGCTTCTTCCTTTTCCTGCGCAGTAATGTAGCCGTCTTCCATCATCCTCTTGAGGACATAGAGCTGTCTCTGCCGGGCCATGTCTAAATTTGCGTAGGGTGAATAGTTGCCGGGCGCCTTGGGGAGACCGGCTAAGAGAGCCGCTTCAGGCAGGGTCAGATACCTGGCGCTTTTGCCAAAATAGCCCTGTGATGCCGCCTCTATGCCGTAGGTACCGTGTCCGAGGTAGATGTGATTCAAATAGAGGTTCAGGATCTCATCTTTGGAAAGGTATTTGTCAATCCTGTACGCTAAGATCGCCTCTTTGATTTTTCTCAGATAGTTTCTTTCCGGGGACAGATAGAGGGATTTGGCCACCTGTTGCGTGATGGTACTGCCACCCTGGACAATGCGCCCCGCCTCAATATTTTTGAAGAAGGCCCTCATGATGCTCAGGATATCAACACCTCGATGTTGGTAGAATCTCGCATCTTCCGCCGCTACAAAGGCCTGAATAACCACCCTGGGAAGTTCAGAAATCCTGATGACCTTTCTGTCTTCCAGGTAGAACTCATCAATAAGTTCATTATTGTCGGCATACACCCGGGTGGCGATACTGGGGCGGTAATCTTTAAGGGTGGCGATGGCTGGCAGATCCTTGAGGAGGATATAGTACAGGAAACCGCCCCCCACCAGCGCCAGGAGGACAGTAAATAGACCTGTCAGCAGAACTATTGTTCCGAGGTGAGAATTTCTTCGTTTCTTTCTTTTGTAGTTTTGAGAGGATTGCTTTGTCATGGTAAATCTTCTTTGACTTCCCTGGTCTCTTCCGTTCCAGGGCGCTTCTTCTGTGCAAATCTTGCCACGATTATACTGAACTCGTAAAGGAATATCAAGGGTACAGCCATCAAAGTCTGGGTGATTGCATCAGGAGATGGTGTCAGAATGGCGGCAATAATAAAGATAATCAGGATGGCGTATCGCCGCCCTCTGGAGAGCATTCTGACATTTACAAGGCCGATCTTTGTCATGAAAAAGATGAAAACGGGAAGCTCAAAGGAAAGACCAAATCCGAGGAGGAATTTTAGAGATAATGACAGGTACTCCTTCAGGGACAGCATGGGTTTGAGGAAATCGGAAGAAAAGGACACAAAAAATTTAAAGGCCGGGGGCAGAACAATAAAATAGCCAAAGAGGACACCACCGATAAACAACAGGGAAGAGGAGATTACAAAGGGAAACACGTATCTCTTCTCGCCAGGGTGCAGGCCAGGGGAGATGAATTTCCATATCTGGTATAAGGTGTATGGGCTTGTCAGAACGAGAGAGGCGAAGAAAGATATCTTCATATAGATGAAGAACGCCTCGGGCAGGCCGGTAAATACCATGAAACTTTTTTGCGGCAGAACCATGGCCAGTGGTCTTGTAATGACTGTAAACAACCAGTCTTTGATGGCATAACATGCACAAAACCCGACGCCTACCGCAATCAGAATAAAGATAAGCCTCTTTCTCAATTCTTCGAGATGGGCGGTAAGGGGTAATTTTTCTTCCTTAGGTTTATCCATAGGTTAAGAGATGAATCTTGGCTCATTGCGTGGGAGGAGTAAAAGACCGGGAAGGATTTTCTTTCCCCTCGGATGATGAAGGAGGTTTATTATGATTTTTTCCGTTTTCTTTTTCGGCATAAAGTAGCGAGTTCTTGATCTCGTCCATATCTTTTTTGACTTCATCCACCTCAAGTGCTTCTTTCAGAGTGTCTTTAACATCGTCAGCAGCCCTGCGAAATTCATGCAGTCCTTTTCCCAGAGATCTGGCGATATCGGGTAACTTTCTGGGTCCCACCACAAGGAGGGCGATGATGATGATCAGTATCAACTCTGGCATGCCGATGCCGAACATAATTTTTTGCTCCTTAAAGATGCCCTATCTGACAGACGAGACACCTACTTTTTAAATATATATAATTCAAAGTGATTGTCAATGTTTTGTAGGGGGTCTGTAAAGTTACATCTAAAGTCTTGTCTCTGAATCCAAGTGTAGAGTTCATACTGTTTTTGCTTTTTGTTGGTTTTTGTGATAGAAATTTAACCTCTGTTATGCCACTTTATGAAAGGTTGTAGATGATGAATAAAAGACAGAAAAAATTCTTGATTGGCGTTGGGATCGTTATGGTCGCCATGCTTCTATTTCCTCCTTTCCATACAGTTAGTAAAGATTATGGGTATCACTATGGGTATCACTATGGGTATCACTATGGGTATCACTTTATTTTTAATCCTCTACTATGTTCCTTTGCAGATGTTAATATAGAGTTTTTGCTCATACAGTGGCTTATTGTTGTTACAGTGGGATTCATAGGCTGGTATGTGCTAAAAAGCGAGGAATAAAAGCCATACCATATGATGTAGGAGGCAGTTATGACTTACTCGTTAGCACTTGATTTTATCGACCTGTCTGGGGTCGGGTTTCCACATTCGCCTGTGGCACATATCTATATGAAAACCCATACTAAAGACAAAAGAGGCACAATGTTTATCACTCCAGATTGTGTGAGCCTAAGTGAATTGGAAGAACAGATTGAGCGATTGCATAAGGAATTGGAAAAAATTCGTAGAGAGGCAAACAGGAAGTTCACTTCTATCTCCAAATAGATGCTACTGGGGCGAACGGGGCATAACAAACGCTTTAACTCGGACTGCCAATTCCGCTGCGCTCCATTTGCAGCCGGTTAAGCGCAGCGTTGGCTCATAGAAAGGAAACCATGAAGAAGAGAAGAAAATCAGAACACCCCTTCGAGAGGGCTTTGGCCGTCTCGCTGGAAGACATCGGCATAGTGCTCCGCGGCATGGGCAAGGCCCCTTGGGCTGAATTTCTGCTCAATCCGCGGCGGCTGCGAGGCAGCGACTTTCTCATGAGGTGGTCTCAAGGGGTGTGGAGTGAAGAACGTTTGACACAGGCAGTCAACTCGAGCGGCAAGTACTTTGCCCTGCCATATGGACCCAGCGGTACCGCCCCTGATAACGATGTCCGCGCTTTTGAATTATATTTCGAGCGCCTAGAAAACGCCGGACTCGGTAATATCAAGCGCCCTGACCTTCTGATCTACCGCGTTCAGGATAAAGCCAAGGTTGATTCTGCTGTCAAAGAACTGAATGGACTGAGCGAGTTGCCTTTCACTCCAGAAGATGATTCGAAGATGCAAGACCTACTGGAGCATGCCGTCCTCGCGGTCGAATGTGAGAATAGTCTGTGGCGAGCCAAGCAGATGCCAAACTATAACACGCCTCTCACGCCGCAGAAGCGGTTGGACGGCCGGCTCGGGTTGAAAAAAGGAGCTGTTCTGCCTACAATCATCATCAAAGAGGAAGACAGAAGTCCACTGCGGACATGGCAGCGGGATCGGAAAATCCCCATTCACATCTGGCATGCCTTCTTTGACGAGGCTTACGGCATATCCCTCGCGGATGCGGAGAAATTGATTTTACGTGGCGATATTGAACCGACCAAACAGGTGTTTCAAGCACCCGGTGGGGCAACAACCGAGAAGGTAATCTACAAGATTTACTACAGGCATGCTTATCCCCTGGCTACCACAATTGAGGAACCACAACTTGTTGCAGACTCGATCACGGATAAGAACGGCCATATTCTTCCCTACGTGCGCTTCGTCGGCGGAAAATCGAAATTATCAGTAGAAGCGCTGTCAGTCTTGGACTCGTTGAGGTAGAACATCATGCCTGGCAGACAAACATATAAACTCCCTCGCTCCGGGATCGAACGAGAAACCCTGCGCACGAAAGGGCAGTTCTGGACGCCCGATTGGATCGCCGACTTAATGGTGGCCTATGTGTTGAAGGAGAAGCCCGAACGACTGCTCGATCCTGCCTTGGGCGAAGGCGTATTCTTCCGCGCCGCAAAGCGCTATACAGAATCACACGGCTTTGATCTCGCTTTGTTTGGACGCGACGTGGACCCGAGCGTAATTGAACAGGCGGAGAAGACAGGATTGAATGATGTCGACCTGTGCAAGGTTGAGATCAAGGATTTCGTCCTTGATCCACCCTCAGAAACCTTTCCGGCCATTATCGTCAATCCTCCCTACATCCGTCATCATCGGCTTTCTCCAGCACATAAGGAACGTTTGCGCGCATTCGCTCAAAGAGCGACCGGGCAGCATATTGACGGGCGGGCTGGATTGCATGTGTATTTCCTGATTAGGGCACTCCAAACACTATCACCCGATGGACGACTTGCGTACATTGTCTCTGCCGACATTTGTGAGGGCGTGTTTGCTCATGCTTTGTGGCAGTGGGTTTGTTCCCGATACAGATTAGATGCTGTCATCGCGTTCGCATCAGAAGCCACCCCGTTTCCCGATGTTGATACCAATGCGCTCGTTTTCCTCATTCGGAATGCCAAACCGGCAACCAAGTTCGATTGGGTAAAATGCCTTGATCGCTATTCCAAGGAATTGATTTCCCTCGTTTTGGGACTACCACATACAGACAACAAAGGAATTCAGGTTCACCGCCGATTACTCTCTGAAGCTTTAACGACAGGCTTATCTCGTCCGCCCGCAGAGGAGGCGAGAAGCAAATATACCCTTGGAGATTTCGCCAGTGTGATGCGCGGAATTGTAACAGGAGACAATGAGTTTTTCTTTCTGACATCTGCCCGTGCCAAGGAACTGGGTATTCCCGATAAGTTGTTGGTCAGAGCAGTCGGAAGAATGCGTGATATTCAGGGTGAATCTTTCGACCAAGAAGACTTGACTCGCCTTGAAGCTTCCGGAAGACCGACGTACTTACTCAATTTGAACGGATTGGCATTTGAAGAACTCCCCGAACAAGTACAGAGATATCTCAATGACGGCGAGTCAAGAGGACTCCCCATGAAAACTCTGATCAAGACACGGAAGCCTTGGTATCGAATGGAGACGCGGAAGGTACCGCCAATCATGTTTGCATATCTTGGAAGACGAAACGCACGGTTTATCCGAAACCACGCGGGAGTTGTCCCTTTGACATGTCTTCTATGTGTCTATCCTAAAAGAGCGACTCCCGACTATGTGGAGCGCCTTTGGAATGTGCTTTCGCACCCGCTGACAATCGGCAATTTGAGAAAAGTCGGAAAGTCTTATGGCGGGGGCGCGATAAAAGTCGAACCTCGTGCGTTGGAACGACTACCCTTGCCTGATAGACTCGTTCGGTCAGAGGGCTTGGACAGACTCGCTTCACCGAAACAAGCGACACTATTTCAAGAAAAGTGAGCCAACAACCGGTTGCAACGGACGGCGTTCCGCCGCCGCTGAACCGAAACGTCGGCCCCAGACGGACTTGACATTCCTTATCCTATTGGCTATACTTCGAATATCCGCCAGGAGGTATGAATATGATGACAAGAATCCAAAAGTGGGGAAACAGCCAGGGGCTATGCCTTGCGAAGCAGGTGCTTGAAGACGCGCATATCGCCGTGGGTGATGACGTCGACGTCACCACGCGGGACGGCGTGATCGTCATAGCGCCAACGAGACGCGTTCGCGGTAAGATGAGTCTGGAAGACCTCGTGTCACGCATACCCAAGGGCTACAAAGGCGAAGAAATGGATTGGGGCAAGCCAGCAGGCAGAGAGGTTTGGTGAGTGAAAGCGTACGCTCCGAAAAAGGGAGACTTCATTGCCGTTACCTTCGATCCCCAGTCCGGTCACGAGCAAAAGGGACGTCGTCCTGCTCTTGTCGTAAGCAACACCCTGTTCAACGAGCAAACCGGTCTCGCCATTGTCTGTCCCCTCACGACCACTGATCGAGGCTACCCTTTTCATGTGGGGATTACCGAGAACCCGCAAGTGAAAGGATTTGTGATGGTCGAGCAGGTCAAGTCCATTGATTACCGTGCGCGTCAGGCCAAGCTCATTGGAAAGGCTTCGGACGATCTCATTGACGAAGTCTTGTCGATACTTGATGCCTGCATTTATTGAAGGCCGAACAACCATCCAGGAGAGGTCAGAATTGAAGATTGATAAGAGAGAGGTGGAGTATGTGGCCCATCTGGCGAGGCTTGATTTCAGCGAAGAGGAGAAGGAAAGATTCACCTCGCAGCTTGATAATATCCTGATGTATATGGATAAGTTGAATCAGGTGGACACTTCCGGTGTTGAACCAATGAGTCATGCAATTACTCTCGTTAATGCCTTCAGGGATGACAAGGTCGGGGAATCATTAACTCATGGCCTTTCCTTGGCCAATGCCCCGGAGGCAAGGGGTGACTGTTTCAGTGTCCCAAAGGTTATAGAATAGTCGTAAGTCATAAGTCATAAGTCATAAGACGTATGACGTAAGACGTAAGACGTAAGACGTATGACGTATGACGTAAGACGTAAGACGTAAGACGTATGACATATGACATATGACGTATGACTGATGTTTTATAGGTGGACAGGATGGAATTAAACCAGACGACGATTCATGAACTGCAGGAAAAGATCAGGACAGGCGAGACCACCTCTGTCGAGATTGTCCAAGCCGTATTCAACCGGATTGATGCGGTAGAAGGCGTTGTTCATGCCTACATTGCACTGATGAGGGATTCCGCCCTTGAGGAGGCAAAAAGGGCTGATCTGAATATCAGAGAGGGAAAGATCAGGGCCTTAACCGGCATTCCTGTTGCCTTGAAAGACATCTTTTGCACCAGGGGGTTCCGGACGACATGCGGTTCCCGCATCCTTTATAACTATGTGCCGCCGTACGATGCCACGGTGGTGGAAAAATTAAGGGAGTCCGGGGCTGTCTTCGTAGGCAAGACGAATATGGACGAGTTTGCCATGGGTTCTTCCACGGAGACCTCATTCTTCGGGATTACGAGAAACCCCTGGGATCTGGAAAGGATACCAGGGGGCTCCAGCGGTGGGTCCGCCGCTGCCGTAGCCGCCGATGAGTGCATCGCCTCCCTCGGTTCAGATACCGGGGGCTCCATCAGGCAGCCCGCCGCCCTCTGTGGCGTGGTGGGGATGAAGCCCACCTACGGGAGGGTCTCCCGTTTCGGTTTGATTGCCTTTGCCTCGTCTCTGGATCAGATCGGCCCCTTTACCAGGGATGTGGAGGACTGCGCCATCATGATGAACGTCATCGCCGGCTATGACCCGAAGGAATCCACATCGGTACCGATAGAAGTCCCGGATTACAGAGAGTATCTCTCAAGGGGGATCGAGGGCTGGACAGTGGGAATTCCCAAGGAGTACTTCATCGAGGGGATTGACCCTGAGGTGCTGACGGCGGTACAGAATACCATCAAGGTGATCGAGGAGAGCGGCGGCAGGTGTATCGAGATATCACTTCCCCATACGGAGTACTGCCTGGCCGTCTATTACATTGTGGCCCCCGCGGAGGCGAGCTCCAATCTGGCGCGCTATGACGGTGTGAAATACGGTTTTCGGTCCGGTGCCGGTAATGTTCAGGACCTCCTTACGATGTACAAAAAGACCCGCTCGGAAAGTTTCGGGGCGGAAGTGAAAAGACGGATCATGCTCGGCACCTACGTCCTTTCCTCCGGTTACTACGATGCCTACTACAAGAAGGCATCCAAGGTACGGGCACTAATCAAGCGTGATTTCGATGAGGCGTTTAAACTCTGTGATGTGATTGTCACCCCTGCCTCCCCGACCCCGGCCTTTAAGATCGGGGAGAAGACCGATGACCCCCTGCAGATGTACCTCTCCGACATTTTCACCATCTCCGCCAATCTGGCGGGCATACCGGGGATCTCTGTCCCCTGCGGCTTTACCCGGAGCGGCCTTCCCCTAGGAGTTCAATTTCTCTCCGGGCCATTTGAAGAGGGGAAATTGATCCAGATTGCCGCCGCCTATGAAAAGAATGCTAAAATCGAAAGAAGGAGACCGAATCTTTAAATGGAATACGAAACTGTCATCGGGCTGGAGGTCCATGCCCAGCTCTTGACCCAGTCAAAGGTCTTTTGTGGCTGCTCCACAAAGTTCGGGGCAGCACCAAACAGCAATACCTGTCCCATCTGTCTCGGGATGCCCGGGGTTTTGCCTGTCTTGAACAAAAAGGTCGTGGAATACGCGATGAAAATGGGCCTCGCCACCCATTGCCGTATCAACAGGGGATGCAGTTTTGCCAGGAAGAACTACTTCTACCCCGACCTCCCCAAGGGTTACCAGATATCCCAGTATGCCGATCCCCTTGCGGAACATGGGTATGTGGAAATTGACATCAACGGCGGCAAAAAGACGATAGGCATCACACGGATCCACATGGAGGAGGATGCGGGGAAGTTGTTGCATGATGAGCACAATAGTTATGTGGATCTGAACCGGACGGGGGTGCCCCTGATCGAGATCGTCAGTGAGCCGGACATAAGGGGCGCCGAGGAGGCGGCAGCTTATCTGAAAGGACTCCATGAAATCCTGGTCTATCTTGAAATCTGCGATGGTAATATGGAGGAGGGGAGTTTCCGCTGCGATGCCAACGTATCCATCAGACCGAAGGGGGATAAGGGCTTCGGGACAAGGACAGAGCTGAAAAACATGAACTCCTTCCGGAATGTCCAGCGCGCCCTGGAGTATGAGATTAAACGGCAGCAGTACATTCTCGAGGGCGGCGGCGAGGTGCTCCAGGAAACGAGACTCTGGGACGACGGCCAGGGGGTGACCCATTCCATGCGGGGCAAGGAAGATGCTCACGATTACCGCTATTTTCCCGATCCCGATCTTGTGCCTGTTGTCATCAGTGATGACTGGATTGAGGAAGTCAGAAAGGGGTTTCCCGAACTTCCCATGGAGAAGAGGGAGAGATTTATCCGTGATTATCAGATCCCGGCCTACGATGCCGGTGTATTGACTTCGAGCCGCGCCCTTGCCGACTACTACGAGGAGGTGGCCAGGCTTTCGGGGAAGCCAAAGATCGCCGGCAACTGGGTCATGGGCGATGTCCTCAAGCTGTTGAATGAGGAAAAGCGCGACGTTAAAACATGTTCTATCCTTCCCGCCTCTTTGGCGGAGATGATCCGCCTGATCGAGGCCGGGACGATCAGCGGCAAGATGGCCAAGGAAGTTATCGAGGAGATGTACAGAACCGGTAAGCCTCCCAAGGCAATCATCGAGGAAAAGGGGATGGTGCAGATCACCGATGAGGGGGAGTTGACAGAGATCATCACCCGTGTCATAGAGGCCAATCCGACACAGGCGGCACAGTATCGAGAGGGGAAGGAGAAGGTGTTCGGATTTTTTGTCGGTCAGGTGATGAAAGCCACGCAGGGAAAGGCCAATCCCCGGCTCATCAATGACCTTCTGAAGAGGAGGCTATCAGAATGATCAGGACGATTTTCTGGGAAGATGATACGGTGGTCATGATTGACCAGAAGGCCCTCCCCCACGAGGAGCGGCACATTGTTTGCGTACGCTATGATGAGGTGATCATGGCGATCAAAGACCTCTCGATCCGTGGAGCCCCGGCCATCGGGGTGGCTACGGCGATGGGAATCGCCCTCGGTGTGCTCCATCTTTCACCGTCATCAGGGGGGGGTGAGATGAAGGCGGTATTTGACCGCATCTGCCATGAGTTTTCCCAGGCGCGTCCCACCGCGAGAAACCTCTTCTGGGCTATTGAGAGGATGAAGAGATGTTTCGATGGGGCCTTTGCCTCCGGTGTGGAGACGGTAAAAAAGGCGCTTGTTGCCGAAGCCATTCGTATCTGTGAAGAGGATATCGCCATAAACAGGCAGATGGGTATCCACGGGAGGTCCTTGATCGAGGACGGTGATCATATCCTTACCCACTGTAATGCCGGCGCCCTGGCGACAGCCGGTTACGGAACAGCCCTCGGGGTGATCAGGGCCGCCCGGGAGGAAGGAAAGACGCTGCACGTCTATATGGATGAGACGAGGCCGATACTACAAGGGGCAAGGCTTACCGCCTGGGAGCTGGTAAAGGAGAACATCCCGGCTACGTTGATTACCGACAGTATGGCCGGATTTCTCATGAAACAGGGAAAGATCGCCCTGGTCATCGTGGGGGCGGACCGGATTGCCGCCAATGGCGATGTGGCCAATAAGATCGGCACTTACTCCCTTGCCGTCCTGGCGAAGGAAAACCATGTCCCCTTCTATGTGGCGGTGCCACTGTCCACCATTGATATGGGAATTAAGGATGGGGATGGCATTCCCATCGAGGAGAGAAACAGCGAAGAGGTCCTGACGTTTCGCGGAGTCAGTACGGCCCCGGAGGGGGTAATGGTCTATAATCCGGCCTTCGACGTGACACCAAACCGTTACATAACGGCGATCATCACCGAGGCGGGAGTCGCCGTCAGGCCATACGAGGAGACGATCGCCCGTCTTACTGGATGTCCATGAAAAAACTGTTTCTTTTTGATTTTGACGGTGTTCTGATTGATTCCCTGGAGGTATATGAACAAGCGGTGACCCTCTGCCTGGAAAAGATCGGCAAACCTATCGTCAAGAATCGTGCGGATTTTCTGGAGCTTTTTGACGAAAATTTTTATGAGGCCATTGTCAAAAAGGGTATAGATCTTGGGGAATATATGGAGGCATCAAAGGAGATAGTTGCCCGGATTAACTATGATGAGATGACGCCATTTTATGATTTAGCGCCTGTCCTGGATAAACTTAAGAAAGATAACGCCCTCGTTGTCATCTCCTCCAATGAGTCACAGGCCATTTATACGGTTCTGGCCCGTCATCGTCTTAATGGCTACTTCAAGGAGATCCTCGGGTCTGACTTCATGTTCAGCAAGAGGGGAAAGATTATTCACGCCATGGACAGGTTTCAGATGGAAAGAGATAGCGCCTATTATATCGGAGATACCGCGGGGGATATTAAAGAGGCAAAGATGGCCGGTGTAATGACCGCTGCCGTCACCTGGGGATGGCACAGCAGAGAAAAGCTTGAGGCGGCAAGGCCGGATTACCTGGTTGACACACCGGAAGAACTGCTGAACCTTTGAATTGCGAGGAGAAGCCAGGGTTATTGAGGGCTCATCAACATTTCAATAAAGACCTTCACGATTTTGGGGTCAAGCTGGGTTCCAGCCACCCTTTTCAACTCCTCGATAACTACTTCTTTACTCAAAGCCTTTCTATAAGCGCGGTCAGAGGTCATAGCATCATAGTGGTCTGCCACAGCAATGATCCTTGCTCCCAAAGGGGTTTCCTCCCCCTTCAGTCCAGCAGGGTAACCTTTCCCGTTATATCCTTCATGATGAGCATAGATAATAGGTTTGATATCCCAGGGGAAGCTAATGCCATTAAGTATTTTCAAACTGCCTTCAGGGTGCTTTTCTATCTCTTTCCACTCCTTCTCGTCCAGTTTCCCCGGCTTATTGAGAATATCTTCCTGGATGCCGATCTTCCCGATATCGTGTAGAACGGCCGCCACTTCAATGCCTTCTATCTCCTCCTGGGACATATCCAGCCTCTCGGCTATAGCCACTGCATACCTTGCTACAGCATCGGAATGGCCTTTCGTATAAGGGTCCTTTGCCTCCAGTGCGGATGCCAAGGCCCGGATAGTACTGAGATAACTTTCACGCAGGTCTCGATACAGGCTGGCATTTTCAATGGCAACTGCCGCCTGGTGGGCCATCGTGGAAAGAAGCTTTAAATTATCCTCTGTAAAAGACTCGGAATCCCCTTTACGGTTGAGGGCGATAATACCAATAACACCCTTCTTGGTTTTCAAGGGGACACAGATGGAATTTACCCCCACATACTTCCTTCTATTAATTTGTATACCCTCTACCCTTCCATGGATTATCAGAGGCTCGCCACTCTGAGCCACTGATCCTGCAATACCCTCCCCTATCTTAATTCTTGTCTTCCTGATAATCTCTTTCTCCAGACCATGTGCCTTTTTTATGGTTAAAACCCCTTCTTCAGGGTCAAAAAGCATCAGGGAACCGTCATCTGCTTTCAGGATCTTGGCAGCATTACTGAAGACAGACGAAAGCACCTCATCGAGTTCAAGAGAAGAGCCGGTTATCTTAACGGTCTCGTGGAGAGTGGTCATCTCAGCCAGTCTTTCGCTCAACCTCCTGTTCAGCTCTTTGATCTCAGCCAGATAGCCCTCTGTCTTTGAATTTAGATATTCCCTGTATCCCACTCCATAGGCCATGATTCCTCTCATAAGGAAGGTAAAGGATTCATCAATAGCCTTCTTTGGATATACCCTTTTATCCTTATTGATTTTCTTCACGGCCTTGAGGTGCATCTCCACAAGGGATTCAGGACCAATCCCCTGTCTCATCATCATCTCCCTGGCGAATTGGGTAATCTGATAGAGATATGTTTCTTGGCCAGTCTTCAGGTAGTCCGCGAGGATTTTGTCGTAGCAAAGCCTGGTTTTCTCCATCTCTGATTAACCCTCCATTTTATCCTGCCGAACAACCACAATAGTGAGGTCATCCCTCTCTCTGCCGAATTCAGCAGCGATTCTCTCGGCAATTGTCTTGAGGATGCTGCCCCAGAAATTCCGGTGGATACAGCCCAGGTTCCGGACATCCATTTAATTATGCCTTCCTTGCACTTTACGATTAACAATTTTTGATTTCAAAAGTCGGAAGATGAAAAACAAGGTTAAGATGATACCGAGAAGATCAAGGAGGACATCGTTGACGCTGCCATCGCGGTTAGGAATATATACCTGGTGGATTTCGTCGGCAATGGCTATCCCGAGGGCAATCAAACCGGGTATGAGAAAATGCGTAAAAGAGTGAATGCGTAGATAAGTTGATGCGTAATTGCGAGGCACGTTAGGATTGTTTGGATTGTCAATAGCGTTAATGCGTCGAAGCATCGTTATGGGTACGATAGAAAAGACGAGAAGGATGGTTAGGATGCCATAAAGGGGGATGTGGAGGAGGCTGTAAGGATTAAAGGCCGAGAAACTGGAAACTATGGGCGAATCGGCCAGAAAGAAGATTCCAGATATATAGGCGATAGAAAGGATCGTAAAGATAAAGTTCATTAGACTATAGGCTTTGGGCTCACCTGAGGGCTATACTCTTTGTAGAAAGCTGGCGTAGTGGATAGTGCTTTATCTCCAGTGCGTCAGGGAGTCTCATCTGTTTTCAGCATATTAATAATTGCATCCTTATAGTTCAAAAAATCGTTAAGATTTTTTCTCAGAATACCGATAACGATCTCTGCGTCAACTCTATCATATTGGTGTACAATTATATTTCTGAATTTTGCCATCTTTTCCATCGTTTCAAAAAGATCGCTCTTTAAAATCCGGTTCTCATGAAGTACTCTAAAAGTATCTGAATAGCTTGTGGGTATTCGATATCCTCTATCTGAAATAATGTGCTCTGCAATATCTGCACATGTCTCAATCATCATCTGCAAGGTTCTCTCAACGATCCGCTGGATTCTCCAATCCCTTTGATATTGTTCCACAGCGACATTCTCATATTCCTTAACCTGTGTTAATAACTCTTCGAGTTCAGCTAACTTTCGGAGTATAAGAGTCTTATCAACCATGTAAAAATCTCCTCTCAAGAATGGCTCCCTCCCTGATCGAAAAATCAAAATACTCTCTCATCGTTAATGACTCATATTGATGTCTTAAGAAAGGCTCCTGATCTACCACAATCTTTTTGTTTTCTAATACCTTCATCCTGAGTGTGAGTGGCGCTCTATTCAAAATTACAAGATCCACTTCATCAGTCTGAAGAAGATTCATCAACGCCCCAAGAACCTCCATTCTCCTTTCCTGGATATCTGTAGGTTCCTTAAAATAAACCGCGACATCTACATCACTCAGAGGTAAAGGTTTTCCTCTTCCAAAACTTCCAAAAAGGTAGGCGAATTGAATGTCTGACTTTGATTGGAGATAATCTATTGCCTCAGGAATGAGTTCTTCAATATTTTCAGGTAGTTTTTTATATTTAATCATAAATACGAGACCTTTGAAAAATTGATTTTTAGCATCCCGGGAATTCGTAGCCGCAGGCTTTAGTCTGCGCCTTAATGTTATTGAATCCGCGTGGATACCCCAAAAATAATATTACAAATACCGGCCAGTGTCAAATCTTATTCTCAATCTGGTTAGACATCAACTGCATCCCAGGGGACAACAAGCCATGACAAGGGATGATTGATGCTAAGAAGCCAGGGAAACACCGTCTTTCAGAGCCAGTTCGGAAAAGATATGTTTTCTGAAGTCATTATATGTTGTATAAGCCTTCTTGTAATGAGCCTAAAGGTACGGGTCAAGAGAGATTATACGGATCGTAAGGCTGTTAATGCCTGGTGCCTGTATGATTGGGCCAACTCGGCCTTTGCGACCACCATCATGGCGGCGATTTTCCCTGTTTACTATGGCACCGTAGCGGCCCATAACCTTCCACCAACACTGGCAACGAGTTACTGGGGTTATACCAATACAACCGCCATGCTTTTAGTCGCCCTCGTGGCGCCAGTCCTCGGTGCCATGGCGGATCATTCCGGTGCACGGAAACGGTTTCTGCGGTACTTTGCCGGTTTCGGTATTTTTTTCACCGCGGCAATGGTTTTCATCGGCGCCGGTGACTGGAAAATAGCATCACTACTTTATATCTTAGCTTTATTTGGCTGGTCCTGCGCAAATATCTTTTATGATTCCCTACTCCCCCACGTTGCAGGAACTGACCGTATAGATCAGGTTTCCAGCAGAGGGTATGCCCTGGGTTACTTGGGGGGAGGATTATTGCTCGGGATTAATATCATCATGATCAAGCCGGAAATCGTCTGGCTTACGAGATGTCCCGGCATTTCGGATGCGGAGTGGGGTTTACGTTTCTCCTTCCTGTCCGTAGCAATCTGGTGGGCTATCTTTTCCATTCCCCTCTTTCGGTACGTGAGCGAACCACCGGCGGTACTGAGGACGGGGGAAAGCCGCAATCCGCTGCGGGCAGGTTTTCAAAGACTAAAGCATACTTTGCGGGATCTTCGGCGTTACAGCGAGCTACTTAAATTTCTCATTGCCTTCTGGTTATATAATGACGGTATCGCATCTATTATTATCATGGCGGCCATATTTGGACGGGAGATCGGTATCGGTCAGGAACACCTCCTGGGAGCGATTCTCATGGTCCAATTTATCGGCATGCCCTTTACCATCGCTTTTGGGTGGCTGGCCCGCCGTCTGGGAACCAAACGTTCAATTTATCTGGCCCTGGTCATTTATGCCCTCATCGCCATTGGTGGGTACTTCATGCAATCGGCCCTGCACTTCTGGATTCTTGCTGTCCTTGTGGCAACGGTCCAGGGGGGCAGCCAGGCCCTGAGTCGTTCCCTTTTTGGCAGAATGGCTCCCAGAAGCAGAACGGCCGAGTTCTTCGGTTTCTACGACGTAAGCTCTAAATTCGCCAGTATCATCGGCCCCTCACTCTTTGCAACCGTTGGTATGGTTACCGGCTCCAGCCGGAATGGAATTTTATCGCTCTTGCTCCTCTTTATCGCTGGGGGGATCATCCTTTCCCTGGTGGACGAAGAGAGAGGCACCCAGATAGCAGAGATGGAAAATAAAGCAACCCACTGAGATTATGAGACCTTTGAAAAACTAAAAATTGGCTTTGTGAAGGGCGAAACAAAGATTTTTTCGGGGAGGGGGGCTCTGCCATCGCAGCGAAGCGCCCGTCAGGGCAACTGTTTAAAGGCGAAGCCTGAGTTTTGCCCTAACAGCGAAACTAAATGATGCATAATCGTCA
>JASEGZ010000017.1 GCA_030018935.1 Syntrophales bacterium | reverse complement strand
CCGGTTTTTCTGGCAGAGAGTGAATGAACAACAGGGGCTATGGGGCAGGGAAACTCAATAATGTTCCTCCCACGATAAAAAGCCCAAAACAAACCCAGGTTCCTCCGGTCAGAAAATGCCGCGTCGGTCACGATAAACCTGAAAAAATAGCCCCGAAAGGGTATCGGAAAAGTATGAAAGTATGCACGGAGTCAAAATAATCTCTTTAAACGGGCTTTACTACTGTGAAAACTGTCAGCGACAATGCCGGTGCTGTCACGTCAAATGTGAAGACGAGGAGGCCTATGTTTTAATTGATGCCCTTGTCAGGCTTGTCTTTGATCTCCGCGCCGATGACCGGGGAGCGATCATGGCATATCTGAGCGGGGCGTCTGTCAGGGTCGCCCAGTACTACTGCGGTCTTCCCTTCTGGCGCAACAGGCTGTTTACCCACCTCGTCCTTCCTCTACCGGTGAAGGAGAAAAATCGTAGAGCTGCGGAACAGTCCCTCCGTATTGTCCGGGGAGTCGGTATTGATGCGGAGACAACCGTCCCCAGGCTCTGGATAACGGAACAGACCGGCAAACAGGTGCGGCGGCTTCTTGATGCCGAAAAAATCGGCGCCGCACCATGGATTACGCTCAATCCTTTCTCCCGATGGCGATACAAAGAATGGGGTTACAACAAATGGGTGCAAATCATCGCCTATCTTTGGGACGAATTCCATGTTGCCACCGTTGTCGTGGGAGTGGAAGCCGAAAGGGCAAGGGCGGCTGAACTGGTAAAGGCCTGCCGGGGTACCGTTTATAACCTTGTCGGTAAGACTACCCTGATTGAACTGGCCGGCCTCCTCCAGTTAAGCCGTCTGCACCTCGGTGTGGACAGCGCTGCCCCGCATATCGCGGCGGCTGTGGGAACGCCAACGATCACCATCTATGGCCCGTCAGATTGGCGGGAATGGGCGCCCATTGGAGAACATCACCGCTGTGTCGTTCCCCCCATGGAATGTGTCCCCTGCCGTCAGAAAGGTTGCAATGGCACGGAACAGAGCCGATGTCTTGAGACCTTAGGAATCGGTAAAGTACAGGAGGTCATCAGGGAGGCGCTGGGGCAGGTTTTTCCAGCCCGTGGAGATGTTACTGCTTTACCTTCTCAACCCCAATATCAAAGGCTTTAAGATTGACATCCAGCTTCTCCGCCGGCATGGAACTTACGATCACTTCTCTGAAGTCTTCCCGGGCAATGGGAAGTTCACCCATCCCGGCAATGGCACCTATCATCACGATATTCCCTAAGATGGGATTACCCAGTTTAATCGCCTCATCTGTGGCGGCGATGAACCAGGCATAAGCTGATAGTTCCTTGACCGTTGCCCTGATCTCTTCCGGGGAGGGGTAATCCAGCTCCCCGGCAATGACACCCACGGGATAGATGGGCCGGGTATTGGTTAGCACCTTAACTCCCGGATTGCCATAGCGCATCAGGACCCGGAGCGCCTCCACAGGTTCAAGGGCAGCAACGATATCTGCCCTTCCCTTTGGGATCTGGGGACTCCATACAGATTCTGCCGAAACCCTGAGATGACTCATCACCGAACCACCCCGCTGAGATGCCCCGAAGGTTTCTCCTATGGTGACCTGGCAGCCCTTCCGCACCAGCATATTGGCCAGCAATCTCGAGGCCATGACATTTCCCTGACCGCCAACGCCGGTAATCACAATATTATAAGGATCCTTCGACAACTGCTTCTTCTTCATCTCTTATGCCGCCTCCTCCCTCTTTATCGCCTCCGCAGGACAGATAAATGAACAAACGCCGCAGCCGGCACAGATCACCTCATCAATCCTGGCCTTCTTCTTTTCCTTGTCCCAGTTAATGCCGGGACAGCGGAATATCCGGGTGCACAGGCGATTGCATCCGCAGTTCTCACCGAGGCAGAGTTCCTCATCAACCCGCATCTCGTATCTCTTCCCGGCCTTCTTCTCAGGACTCAATCCACATATCTGTCGGAGGATCAACACCCTGACACCATCTTCCTCTTCCAGAAACCGGTTTATCACTTTCCGGGTTTCCTCCAGATCAAAGGGGTCACGAATTTCCACCCTGACACCGAGGGACTCGCATATCTTCGCAATGTCAACGGCCGGCACCTCCTCTCCCATGGCATTGACCGTCAGACCGGGGTGGGACTGGAATCCCGTCATCGCCGTTCCGCCGTTATCCAGGACGATCAACGTCATATTCGCCGCATGATGGACGGCGTTGATCAGGGCCGGGATGACGGCATGGTAAAACGTGGAATCCCCACAAACAGTCAACACCGGTTGCTCCATGCCAAACTGCCCGAATTTTCCAAAGCCGCTGGCAATACCTGTCCCGGAGCCCATGGAATGTAATGTCTTCATGGTGCCAAAACCACAGGACGGAGAGAGGATGGCCATGGAATAACAGCCAATATCACCACAGACGAAACCTCTGCGGCCATCCATTTGCAGGGCGTTATGAATTGACCAGAGGGATGCCCTGTGAGGGCAGCCAGGGCAGAAGATCAGGTCTCTCCTGGGGGTCCGGGTTGAGGTCAGCATCTCTGCCTTTTTTTCATAGTCGGGAGGCATTCCGATATAACTACTGACTCCCAGGATCTTGCTCAGAGCCGATACTACAAGATCGGGGTTCAGCTCTCCCACCGAGGGAAAATGGCCGGTTTCCTTACCGTAAAAGGTCTTGATCCCGATCTCCGGGGCCATCTCAGCGGCAAGGATCTTTACATGCTCTTCGAGAAATGGTCGGACCTCCTCCACAATCAGGATATTGTCCGTCAGGGATAGATGTCTCTTGAGGAGTTCTGGTGGCAGTGGCCAGGTGGTACCGAACTTCAATACGCCTACCCTCTCTTTAACCCCCAGTAGACTGATAGCCTCCCGGCAGTAGAGATAACAGATGCTACAAGTGATGAGCAAAAGCTCTGGTTTCTCCGGTCCCTGATAGGTATTAAAGGGACTCAATTCAAATATCTCCCTTGCCCTTTTTATTTTTTCCTGCTGGAGCTGATGTTTATAGACGACCGGTGCACTGAACACCAGGCCCTCATCCGGATCGAGGATAGGACCATCACTCTTAAATTCGGCCTGCCTTTTCGTGTCGGGAAGTTTACCAAAGCTGACATTCCCGCTGCCATGGGAAAGGCGGGTGACACTTCGCACCATGACGATATTCCTGATCTCTTCTGAGAGTTCAAAAGCCCATCTGGTCATATCTTTAGCTTCCTGGAAATCCGCCGGTTCGAGGAGGGGGATCTCGATCATGGGGGCAAAATAGCGGGATTCCACCTCGTTGACACTGGATAATGCCCCCGGGTCCTCACAGGAGACGAGAATCATCCCCCCCCTGGTTCCGGAAGCGGCAAGATGGAGGAGGAAATCGGACGTTACATGCACACCATTTTGTTTCATGGTACAGAGGGACCTCAGTCCGGCAAAGGACGCCGCCGCAGCGACCTCCATGGCCACTTTTTCGTTGGCTGACCACTCCACATAGAGATTTCCCTCCTTTGCCACCTTAGAGAGAGTTTCAATAATTTCCGAGGAAGGGGTGCCTGGGTAGCCACAGGCAACGCTCACTCCCGCCTCTAACGCTCCGCGGGCAATTGCCTCGTTACCCATGAGCAGATACTGAACACCCTCCTTTTGCTCTATCAATTTCGACATCATAACCCCCACTTCTTTATGTAAATTAAGGAAAACTGACTTATGACTTACGACTAACACATCAGTCATACGTCATAAGTCGTACGTCATATGTCCTCGAATTTTCGACTTATGACTTACGACTTATGACTTCTCTTCAGCCCTGGAGCATACGCACCACCGGGTCACAGCGATCCAGATACACGAGGTCATGGGAACTGCCGCTCTTGCCAACTATGTTTTTTAGAGCTGTCCTCTTCTTTTCCATGGCGGCCCTTTTCAATTCATCTAAGCTTCCTCTGGGCGCCTCACGGAATTCAAGCAAACCCCTGGCGCGGGCCAGTTGCACAAGATCATCCCCGCGCTGCGTCCTCACGATGACCTGATTCCAGGTTCTCGTCTCTTCCCACCCTCCAGGCAGCCGGGCAGAGCCCACAGAGATGTCACTGAATTCGGCTGTTGTGTCAAAGCAATAGTGACACGCCCCTCTGATACAGGAGTTGACCTCCTCGATGGAGAATTCGATTGTCCCCCCCTTTGTATATACTTCTAAGGTGTGTTTCCGTGGCGGGATATCCATGCCGATGATGGCATCCAGGTCTGTTTTTTTCCGTAACAGATCCACGAATCCGCGCCAGGAAAGTGCCCAGCCACAAAACAGACCAACAACGAGCTTCAACTTACCAATGTTACTATCATCTGTGGGAATAGGTTTGAGGCGCATCTTGGCCAGGGCCAGGACCTGGCAGGGTGTCGCCACGACCCCAATCTTCTCCGCTTTGCCTTTTGCCACCCTGTTGAATTCCGCAACCGTCGGGGATATAATGAACTTACTCTTTCCCCGCCTCTTCACTTCCGAGGGGTCATTAACCGCAATACCCTGGTGGAGGAAATTCTCCTCACCTTCAGCGATGACGGCAGTGTCAATAATGCCTTCCTGAAGGGCCAGCATCATGAGTGTGGTAACAGTGCCCCCGTGCTGAGCGCCTTTCCGTACCTGCTCATCCGTTGCCCTCGTAATGTAGAACCCCTTAACGGCGCCTATCTCCGGCGTCAAGTCTCTTTCCTCGTATAAACTCTTCCGGATGGTCGGGATCTCCGTGGGAGTCCGCGGGCAAAACATATAGCACCGACCAACCTTGATGTCACACGGATGGAGAAGAATTATCCCGTCATTGTACAATGTCTGGTAGGGGCAAAGACCGACACAGGCACCGCAACCTGTGCACAGATGCGTATCTATAACCCCCTGCTGAAGTTCCCTTTGCCCCATCCTCCTGTCTTCCATCTGAACTAACCTCCATATTTATTAAGTTATGGGAATAAATAGATGGTAACTATTCAGGTAGGCACAGAGGCACAATGCTTAGCAGTTTAATCAGGAAGTTAAGCAGCAAATAGGCAAAACGTGGGGACAGATTTCAAATCTGTCCCCAATATGTGCCTTTGCCCCTATTAACTTGAGTAGTTACAGTAAATGTACCGGTTCAGCCACGAATAATCACCTGTTTATGGAATCGTTACGTGCGTTTCATCAGGGGCCGTCTGTGGATTATCTGCTTGTCCACCCATGCGCCCCCTGTCAACCGCATTAGATATACCACCAACATCCTCCTGACTGCCTGATTCTTGCTGTTCATTGAGGTCTTCTTGATCCTCTACTGCTTCCTTATCGAGTTCATCCATCACTTCTTCATACTCCGGGATCACGATGCCTCTTTTTACCATGATCTTATAGATCCTTGCCGAACGGCTCCTTACATATCCTGACAGCCCGGTGGGCTTATACCGTCTCGGATTGGGAAGCACGGAGGCAAGCTCTGCGGCCTCGAGAGCGGTAAGTGATGCAGCGCCTTTCCCAAGATAATGACGGGCGGCTGTCTCGATACCAAACAGGCCATCTCCCCATTCCGCCACGTTCAGGTAGAGTTCGATGATCCTTTTCTTGGAAAGGGTTCTCTCGATCCTCCATGTGAGGATGGCTTCCTTCAATTTACGTACAGGATTCTTTGCCGGAGACAGGTAAAGATTCTTTGCCAGTTGCTGGCTTATGGTACTCCCCCCGGCCTTGAACCTCTTCTTTTTAATATCTTTTTCTATGGCCTTTTGCATGGCCTCGAAGTCAAAACCCTCATGCGACCAGAACTTATCATCCTCCGCGATAATTACCGCCTTGATTAGATAAGGAGATATCTTCGACAGAGGCGCCCATTTATATTTTATCTTTTTCTTCTTCCCCTGTTTCAGCCACTCTTTTTCCTGATATTCCATGAAGGCGGTCTTCTTCGGGCGCCATTTCTTCAATTTTGACACATCGGGATAAACAAGATACAGGCCGATATTCCCGAAGAGGACCAGGATGAGAAGGAACGCGGTAATGACAAACGATTTTTTAATCACAGCGATATACTACTTCTCCCCAAAATCACCTGAATGCTTGCCTATCATATATCCTATCTTGCGGAATTTTAAAAGCCTTGAGATTCCATTTCTTGAGTACTAAAAAATATCAAAAAAATAAGCTTGACTTATGAGAATATTTTTTATAAGTAGACAACAAAAGTAGTGATAGTGTGCAGTTTGTCATCCATTGTCAAAATCTGTACACCGTTGCAAAAGTGGGGGAGCCCCCGAATAAAATAAGGAGGTACTTCATGATGAAACGGCGGATTTTCCTATGGATGGGACTGATTGTCCTGTTCTTGTCGTTTGGAATTTACCAGGAGGGACTTGCAAAGGAACTCTATAGAGTCAAGCGTGGCGATACCCTTTCCAAAATTTCAAAGAAATTGGGTGTAAACACGCAGGCTTTAAAAGAAGCCAATAACCTCAAAAGCGATGCCCTCAGACCCAATCAAATTCTCACCATCCCTGAACAAGCAAAGAGAAAGAAAATAGCAAAATGCAGGACGTTGCCTTCCATCAAAACGGAATCTTATCTTGTGGAAAAAGGGGATACCCTTTTTAGCATTGCAAAAAAGACCGGTCTTTCAGTGAAAGAGATCAAAAGAACGAACCACCTCCGTACCCATCACTTAAAGATCGGACAGATGCTCGTCCTATCAAAGCCCGTAATCAGAATGGAAGGGGCGACAAAAAATGCTATCAATGATACAAGAGAAATAGCAGCATCGGAAGGTGAAATTGAAGATGACGGTGAGGATGTCGGGGAAGATGACGGGAGAGAAGTGGGAAAAGACGAAGAGGCTAACACGGAACTCCTCGGTAAATGGAGTGACTTCAATGAACGAGAATTATTTGTGAGGGTGGTAAAAGGTTTCCTCGGCGCACCTTATCGTTTTGGTGGTTCCTCGATTAGAGGCATTGATTGTTCCGCATTCGTAAGAAAGATATATCAGTTTTTTGGTATCAACCTCCCCAGGACGGCCCGTGAACAGTCCTACGTGGGTAAGCGCGTGCCGAGAAATGAACTGGAGGAAGGTGATCTGGTCTTCTTCAATACCCGGCGGCCGGTTGGCCATGTGGGGATCTATATTGGAAACAATAAATTTATCCATGCGTCTTTTCGGAACAGAGAGGTAAGAGTAGATAGCCTGGAATCGCCTTACTTTGATAAGCGTTTTATCAGGGCTGTACGGGTAAAAGGACTGGATGGTGAGGGTGAGGTTTAGGTCACTGTTCTTACCATAGAAGAGAGTTTCCAAAGGGGTGGTTTCAGCCGCCCCTTTTCTATTTTTATTGATTTATTCTTCTGCCTTGTATATTCTTCTTACCTCCTCTTGATTCTGGCTCCTGACTTCTGACTCCTGACTCCTGAGTTGTGCCCCAGATGGCCAAAGGAGATCAAACAAGAGAGCATGCTCTTATGGGCAAAACAATCACAGAAAAAATCATCGAGGCACATCTCCTCTCCGGCAGATTTATCCCCGGAGAAGAGATAGGTATCAGGATTGATCAGACCTTAACCCAGGATGCCACAGGAACAATGGCCTACCTACAGTTCGAGTCGCTGAATATCCCAAGGGTCAAAACCGAATTAGCGGTAAGTTATATTGATCATAACACCGTCCAGATCGGGTTTGAGAATGCAGACGACCACCGGTACCTTCAGAGTGTAGCGCAAAAGTATGGTATTTACCTCTCAAGACCGGGAAACGGCATCTGCCATCAGGTACATCTTGAGAGGTTTGGAAAACCAGGAAAGACCCTGATTGGTTCTGATAGTCATACCCCAACAGGCGGGGCTCTCGGGATGCTTGCCCTCGGTGCAGGTGGGCTTGATGTGGCCCTCGCCATGGCAGGTGAGCCATTCTATTTCACCTGCCCTTACGTGGTCAAGATCGTCCTCACTGGTAAACTCCCCCCCTGGGTCTCGGCAAAGGATATCGTCCTTAAGGTCCTGGAGTTATTCACCACAAAGGGAAACGTGGGTTGTGTTTTTGAATACGGAGGTGAAGGGACCGCCACCCTTTCGGTGCCGGAGAGGGCAACGATCGCCAACATGGGGGCGGAATGCGGTGTGACCACCTCCATTTTCCCCAGCGATGAGATGACAGCGCTTTTCCTGAAGGCACAGCAACGGGAAATGGATTGGGTAGAGATTAAGGCCGACCCGGATGCCGCATACCACCGGATTGTGGATATCAATCTGTCGGAACTGGCGCCACTCACCGCAAGGCCGCATAGCCCCGATAACATCAGCGCTGTCAGGGATGTGGGCGAAATTGAGGTGAATCAGGTCTGTATCGGGAGCTGTACAAACTCTTCCTACAGGGATCTGGCGACGGCAGCCATGATCCTGCGGGGGAAGGCGGCACGCCCGGGAGTCAGCCTCGTCGTTGCACCTGGTTCCAGACAGGTTCTGGAGAATCTTCTCCGAGACGGTTACCTTGCCGACATGATCGCCGCCGGGGCGAGACTCGCGGAAAATGCCTGCGGTTTCTGCATCGGCAATAGCCAGAGCCCCCAGGGGAAAGCCGTTTCGCTGAGGACATCGAACAGAAACTTTCCCGGCAGGTCGGGTACAAGGGACGCCGATGTCTATCTTGTGAGTCCCGAAACCGCTGCTGCCGCCGCACTCACAGGCAGGTTCACCGATCCGCGCGACCTCGGTATCCCCTACCCGGAGATCAGAATGCCGGAACGTTTCTATATTGACGACAGGATGATCATCAAGCCCGGTGATACGCAGGAACCAACGACCGTCGAGATATACAGGGGGCCGAATATCGGCCCGCCACCCAAAAGCCATCCTCTCCCCGAAACGATTGCCGGTGTGGTCGCCATCAAGGCAGGGGATAACATTACCACCGATCATATCATCCCCGCCGGTGACAGGATGAAGTACCGCTCCAATATACCTAAATATGCCGAATTCGTTTTTGATCTCCTGGACAAAAACTTCCCCGCACGGGCGAAAAAAGCAAGAGATGAGGGGAAACACAATATCATCGTGGCCGGGCTTTCCTACGGACAGGGTTCATCAAGAGAACATGCCGCCATCTGCCCCATGTTCTTAGGCGTAAAGGCTGTCATTGCCAGATCATTTGAAAGGATTCATGCGGCAAACCTGATCAATTTCGGCATTGTTCCCCTCACATTTAAGGGCGAAGGGGATTACAATCGTCTCGAGCAGGGAGACAGCCAGGAGATACCGGACATTAAAAGGATGATTGAAGAAGACGGAAAGATAACTGTTAAAAATCTGTCGCAAGGAACGTCTTTCGAGGTCATCTGTGACATCTCCGCCAGACAGAAAAAAATACTACTGGCAGGCGGTATCCTCAACCTTTAGAAACGGGCTTCGGCGGGTGCTGACGGCGGGTCTGCGCTACGGGAGAAAACAGTTTCATGCCGGGAAAAATAAAGGTAAAATCCACCATCGTCGAGATCGGCGGTGACGAGATGGCAAGGGTCATGTGGGGAATGGTGAAGGAGAAACTGCTCCTTCACCATCTGGACATGAAGATCGCATATTACGACCTTCATATAAGGCACCGTGATGAGACTTCCGACCAGGTCACAGCCGATGCGGCAAAGGCAATCATGAGGTATGGCGTAGGCGTCAAGTGTGCGACGATCACCCCCAACGGAGATCGCGTCAGAGAGTACGGTTTGAAGAAACCATGGAAGAGTCCCAATGCGACGATCAGGGAGATGCTTGACGGGACGGTGTTCAGGAAACCGATCCTCGTAAAAAATATCCGGCCTTCCGTATCCACCTGGAAGAGGCCGATCACCATAGGACGACATGCCTACGGTGATGTATACGCCAATACGGAGATGCGGATAACAGGGGCAGGAAAAGCAGAGATCATCTTCACCCCCGCCGGCGGCGGTAAACCGATCAGGCAAACGATCAAAGAATTCACAGGGCCGGGAATTATTCAGGGCATCCACAATACAGATGAATCCATAGAGAGTTTTGCCAGGGCCTGCTTCACCTTTGCCCTTGATCAGAAGATTGACCTATGGTTCAGCGCCAAGGATACCATCTCCAAGACCTACGATGCCCGCTTCCGAGATATATTTGCCACAGAGTACGAAAAAAACTGGAGAGCAAAATTTCAGGAAGCGGGAACCTCTTACTTTTTCACCCTCATTGACGATGCCGTGGCCAGGATCATGAAGTCAGAGGGGGGGATCCTCTGGGCACTTAAAAACTATGACGGCGACGTGATGTCCGATATGATTGCGGGAGCCTGCGGGAGCCTGGCCATGATGACCTCTGTTCTGGTTTCTCCCCACGGGTATTTCGAGTACGAGGCCGCCCATGGCACGGTTCAGAAACACTACTACAGATACAGGAAAGGAGAAGAAACCTCTACCAACTCCATGGCGATTATCTTTGCCTGGTCAGGGTGTCTTCGCAAGCGTGGTGAACTGGATGGAACGCCTGAAGTTGTTTCTTTTGCCGACAAATTAGAAGAGGCGGCCAGGGAGACCGTGGAGACGGGCGCCATGACCGGTGACCTTATCCTCGTGGCCGACAAAAGCCCCAACAATAAAAAAGTGGATACGGAAGCATTTATTGATGCCGTTGCCGGCTGCCTGCAAAAGAAGCTGAATGGATAAGCCGAACCTGAAAGATCTGTCTCTCGCAGAGATCGAGGTATTTATCGCCTCCCTCGGCAAGGAGAAATACAGGGCAAAACAGATCGTGAAATGGCTCTACCAACATGGGGCCACCACCTTCGGGGAAATGACCAGCCTTGCCGGGGATTTCAGAACCAGACTCAGCGAGATTGCCAGGATCGGCCAACCGGAAATCGTAAAGATCCAGACCTCCCAGGACGGTACCAAGAAGATCCTCTTTAAGTTAGAGGATGGTCTCTTTATCGAAAGCGTCCTCATTCCCGGAAAGAACCACTGGACGGTCTGCGTTTCCACCCAGGCCGGATGCAGGATGGCCTGCAGTTTCTGCCTGACGGGTAAGCATGGTTTCCGGAGAAATCTCCTCCCTTCCGAAATAACGGGACAGATCACCATGCTCCGGTTCAACATGCCGGAGGGAAAAGACATCAAGAATATCGTGATGATGGGGATGGGGGAGCCTCTGGACAATTATGAAAATACCTTGAAGGCGCTCGGGATAATCACCTCCGAACTGGGACCGGTATTTTCTCAGAGGAGGGTTACCATATCCACCTGTGGCCTTACTCCGATGATCCGGAGGTTGGGAAAGGATATCTGCGTCAATCTCGCCGTCTCCCTCAACGCCCCGGACAATGAAACGAGAAGTCTTCTTATGCCGATAAACAGGAAATACCCCCTGGAAGGACTGCTTAAGGCCTGTCGGGACTATCCCATGCCCAGGCGAAGGATGCTTACCTTTGAATATGTCCTGATCAAAAGCATCAATGCCTCTACTCATGATGCGGAAAGACTCTCCCACCTCCTCAGGGGTATCCGCTGCAAGTTAAACCTTATTCCTCTTAACGAATTCCCCCACTCACCCTTCAAAACCCCGTCCGAAGAAAACGTAAATACCTTTCGGGAAATCATGATTAAACACCATTACACGGCAATCATTCGCGCCAGCAAAGGGAGCGACATTCTCGCCGCCTGCGGCCAGTTAAGTGGCCAGGTTTACTAAACAAACCAGATTTCTATTTAGTGGCTGTTCACTCCTCTCCGCTACTCCACGATGGGAACGAGTCAGATTATAGGTAATCTGGTTAGGGCAAGTATTTAACCCTTCATTAGACGTCCCCACGGGGATTCGAACCCCGGTTACCGGCGTGAAAGGCCGGTGTCCTGGGCCTCTAGACGATGGGGACCTGAGTTATTCCAAGAAAATATTCTGTTAGAATCCGACGGCTCACTGACTGTCACATTCTGCAGGCTGGTGCTTATATCCTGTTGTCTATGGAAATGTCAAGCAACAAATGTTCCCTTAATCCACTTCAGGTGAAAGGAGAAGGATCATTCAGGTGGTGGATTAAGTGTTTATAACCAGTGCGTTTCCTACAACCGCCATGCAGGCAGTATCAGGGGACACGATTGTAACAGAATGCCCGTGGAGGCCTCCACCCGGGAGGAGGAAAAAGGGGCGAACCTTCACTCGATGTCGTAAGTCCTATGTCGTATGTCTTTTGACTTATGACTTACGACGTACGACTTATGACATAAAAAGAATCTCCTCCCCCCGGACTATTCAAAAACCACGGGTTCTCTCAAAATCGCTTTTCTCGCCCTGACGGCAAGCGCCGCCATCTCAGGGTGCGTCTCTTTCAATGATGCAATCTGCCGCAGGTTATCAGCAGTTCTCAGGATAAGCATCGCCATATCTCCCTCGGCTATATCCATCTTCTGCATGATTTCCTCCCAGTTGCCACCTCTTGCCCAGTCGTATATTAACGCACCTGTCCAAAAAAACAGGGGGCTCACGGTAAACCCCGCAGCTTTCATACGCTCTGACAGGGGCCCCAGTACGGCGATGACTTTATTATAGGCACGGGTTAGTCTTCGGTAAGACTTTTTTCCGTATATCTTAACATCATGGTCTCCGTCATAGACGAACGGGGCAACCGCCGCCGCCAAGAGTTTCTCGTCCTCTTCCGGTAAGGCATGTTGCCGCAAGCATTCGGCAATAAGAATGGGCTGGTCCAGCCTCAATTTTGAGGCCCAGATGCCATTTTCTGTAAGGCGATTGTTTTCATCCACAAACCCTTCTACCTTTAAGAAATCTAAATGCCTGCAGAAATCATCCCACAGGTTTAATCCTTCTTCTTGCGCATGCCTCCCCCCATGACGGTGGATACGCTGATAGGTGGCTAAGGACTTTGCAAAGATATTTCTGATGTCCTCCGGTGTTTGGGAGAGAAGAAGATTCAAGACCATGGAAAAGTCGCTACGTATCTGGCTTAAGATGTCTTCAGGCTCTCTGAACAGGAGATGCTTAATGTGGGTGATGTCCATGAACCTTCCCGGAACGGCCAGCATGAATCCGATCTCGTCCTGCCCCCGCCTGCCCGCCCTGCCCGTCATCTGGTGGAATTCTGTACCCTTTAAGGGACTGAATTCATGACCGTTGAAGGTATCCGAGTTAAACAAAACAATGGTTCTGGCGGGGAAATTGACGCCTGCCGCGACAGTAGTCGTGGCAAAGATGGCATGAAGGTGACTCTTTTTCATCATTGCTTCTACCAGGAATTTCCAGGCGGGGAGTTGTCCGGCATGATGGGCTGCCACCCGTGACATGCTTAGATAACGCAATTGTTTGTGATTTTTCAGGTAGGGAAAGCGGTTAAGGAGTTCTTTTAGGTCTTGCTGGAAGATACTGTCTTCGGTATGAACAGGCCGGGCCGGGCAGTTTTTCAGCGCCGCATCACATTCCGCTCGTGATTTAAGGAAAAAGATGGCAGGTAGAAGTTGAAACCTCTCCAGTACCTTGATAATTTCCCCGAAGCGGTAAGAGTTTTTCCCCTGGGGATGGTCTTTGCGTCTCACATCGAGAAACTCCTTTACCCTGCTGTAAAGGTTTCTCTTTTCCAGGTAGGGCATGATCTTCCCGGAAGGGTGGAGAAACAATGGATAGAGGGGAACAGGTCTCTTTTTCTCTGTTACGACCACACATTCCTTACCCCGTATAGAGGTAAGCCATCCGGCAATCTCATGACCATTTCCGATTGTAGCAGAGAGAAGGAGGAGATTTATCCTTGTCGGCAGGTAGATCATGACCTCTTCCCAGACCACACCCCTGTCTTTGTCTCCCAGAAAATGGGCCTCGTCTAAAATAACGAGATCACAATTTAAATCACCACCCTGGTACATGACGTCGTAGAGCTGATTCCTCAGGATTTCCGTTGTACCGACGATGATCGGGGCATTGGTGTTTTCTCTGGTATCCCCTGTCAGTATCCCCACATTTTCGCTCTCAAAATGATCGCCAAATTCTACCCACTTGGCATTGGTCAGGGCTTTCAGAGGAGAGGCATACCAGCAGCGCCCCCCTTTACGGAAAACGGAGAGAATCGCCTGTTCGGCAATCCACGTTTTTCCAGATCCAGTTGGGGCTATGACAAGACAATCCGTCCTTTTGATCGCTTCCAGTGCCTGTATCTGAAATGGGTCCGGGACTAATTGCGTCGAGGGGGGCTTCCCGATTTTTACAAAGATATTTTTAAGTACTGCTTCCACTTCCGGCTGCATTCTTACCGGATTGTTGATTTTATACGTTCCGTAATTTTTTCTGGCTCTTCGCAGATAGTTGTTTTTCATTCTATCTTCTAAATTACAAATATCCAAATTTCTTAATATTTTATCACAGATTGTACCCCCAAGTAAAGGATTATCAGTGCAAGTGATCTGCTCACCCAGAATGGGCCAGGCAACGGGGGGTCGGGCGAGACAATTGACAGAAGGAGAAAGATGTGATGCGAGATGAGTACCTCTAAACTAATTCTTGACAAGAACCCAACATACCCTTAATATCGGAAAAAATTTCTGGAGATCTGCAGAGAACATGTACTCAAAAAAGGTGGTAATACGCTATCCGGCAGATATTGTGGAACAACCCATCATATACCAACTGGTAAAGAAGTATGACCTTGTGTTCAATATCCTCAAGGCGCGGGTCTTCCCCCGCAGAGAGGGGATGATGGTACTTGAGCTGGGCGGTTTGAAAGAAAACTTTGATCACGGGATCCGCTTTCTAAAAGAAAAGGGACTCAGGGTCGAGCCACTTTCAAAAAGCGTCAGCCAGAATCCAGAAAAATGTGTGCACTGTGGAGCCTGTACGGCCTTCTGTCCAACAGATGCCCTGTCCTTTGAGAGGCCATCCATGAAAGTCTTCTTTGATCCGGAAAAGTGCAACGGATGCGAATTCTGCGTGACAGCCTGCCCTGTAAGAGCCATGGAGGTCAACCTCTTTTAATTTGGTCTCGCTTTCTTCCTTACCCATTCCCCGTTGATACCTCTTTTCATTACAGGCATAAGGTTTGTTCCGTTAGATACCACCAACCTTAAGGAGGACAAAGAGGTGGCAAATCCAGTCAGCAAACCAATATCTCCCCAGGCCGGAGATGTCCTGGTGGTAATTGATGTTCAGAATTGCTTCCTTCCGGAAGGTTCCCTTGCCGTTTCTGAGGGAGACAGGATTATTCCACCTTTAAACCACGCCATTGAAATATTTGAGAAGAGAAACCTCCCTATCTTCTTTTCCCGGGATTGGCATCCACCCGATCACTGTTCGTTTCGAGAACAGGGCGGTCCCTGGCCCTCCCATGGTGTCCAGGATACAGAAGGGGCAAGATTTTCTCCCCATCTGAAGGTGCCGAAGGTGGCCACCATCATCTCAAAGGGTACAGAGACAGAGAAAGAGGAGTACTCGGCATTATATGGGCGGGATGCGATGGGAAATACGTTATATCAGCACCTGCGTAAGTTCGGAATCAGGAGAATATTCGTCGGTGGACTGGCTACCGATTACTGTGTCTTGAATACTGTCAGAGACGTTCTGAAGGAGGGATATGAGGTATACGTCTTAACCGATGCTATCCGTGCCGTGGATGCGAACAAGGGCGATGGGGAGAGGTCCCTGAGAGAGATGGCGGGAAAAGGGGCAAAAACCATAACAACTGAGGGGATCGGGCAATGAAAATGAATCCACTGGTCAGTCCTCTTCTGACAGACCTCTACCAGCTCACCATGTTGCAGGGATACGTGAAAGCAGGGATGTATGAGGAGGCGGTCTTCGAATTTTTCGTCCGCAGCCTGCCGGAAGGCCGCAGTTTCCTTGTGGCTGCTGGTCTGGAGACATTTCTTGACTTTTTAGAAGGCATGCACTTTTCTGAAGCGGAACTACAATACCTTGCCGACACCGGTAGGTTCTCCCGGGATCTTGTTGATTACCTCTCCACATTCCGCTTTAGCGGTGATGTATACGCTATGCCGGAAGGGACGGTCTTTTTTGCCAACGAACCCATAATCCGTGTCATTGCCCCGATGCCAGAGGCACAGCTCATCGAGACCCGCCTGATTAATCTCGTCCATTTCGAGACCCTTATTGCAAGTAAAGCGGCACGTTGCACACTCGCTGCCGCCGGTAGAGCTACCCTTGTTGATTTTGGTCTCCGGCGGGCACACGGGGCTGAGGCCGGGCTCCTGGCGGCCCGTGCCACCTATCTTGCCGGATTTGTCTCTACATCAACCGTTCTGGCAGAACCCCTGTTCGGAATTCCCATCTCCGGGACGATGGCCCATTCCTTTGTCGAGGCCCACGAAGACGAAGGAAATGCCTTTCTGAGCTTTGCCGAAGCCAATCCGGATAATGCAATCTTCCTAATTGATACATACGATACCCGAAGGGGTGCGGAAAAGGCGATCGAGGCAGCAGGAAAGCTAACAGAAGAGGGGATCCGGGTGCGTGCGGTACGTATTGACAGTGGTGACCTGCTTACCCTGTCAAAGGATGTCCGTCAGATCCTGGATCGCAGTGGTTTTAAGGATATCCAGATCTTCGTCAGCGGCAATCTCGACGAATACGCGATTCGCGATCTGCTCTCTCAGGGGGCGCCCATTGACGGCTTCGGCGTGGGAACGAAACTGGACACCTCGGCAGATGCCCCATATCTCGATTGTGCTTACAAGCTTATGGAATATGCAGGCAAACCCAGATTCAAGAAGTCACGGGGGAAAGCCACCCTCCCTGGACGCAAGGAGGTCTTCCGCCAGCTTGAAAACGGGAAAATGACAAGGGACATCGTGACCATTGAAGGGGACGCAGTGGAAGGCAATCCTCTCTTAGAAAAGGTGATGTCAAAAGGCCGGAGGATCTCACAATCCCGGGATTTAAAAAAAATCGCCGCTTATCTGCGCGAGCAATTGAAATTGCTTCCCCCACATCTTTATGCCCTGGAGACAACACCGCTCTACCCTGTTGAGATTTCTCCAGCATTATCCAGACTGAAAGAGGAAGCTGAACGTATGCTTGGCATGAAAGTTTAAATTATTCTTGACAATCGTACTGGTTTATAATTTACTTCAACGCCTTATATAGCATACCTTATCTTAAAAAATATGTAAGCGTTCAGCTATCAGCGATCAGTAAAAAAGACGGCCTTCTGCGATGGGGGTGTATCTTGAAGCTCTGTGTAATGAATATACCGGAAGATGGATTGAATCTCCAGTTTTCCAAAGACGGAGACTGGTTTCGTAGTTTCTTGCCAGAAAAAGAAAAAGGAGCGTTTTTCCTTCAGAGGGCCGATGTATTACTTTCTATAAAAAGACTCCGGGAGACCCTATCAATTGTGGGAAACATAGAAACAATCGTTGATGTAGAGTGTTGCCGCTGCTTAGAGGTCACCTCTCTTCCCTTAAAAAATGAAATCAGGTATACCTTAGTTCCGGCTGATGACAAAGAGAAAGAAGAATTAGAGTTGAGTTCCGAAGATCTCGAATTTGGTTATTACCAGGACGATACCGTTGACCTTGACCAGATCATATTTGAACAGATCGTCCTCCAAATCCCGATTAAGGTGCTCTGTAAGGATTCGTGTAAGGGGCTCTGTCCCCATTGCGGGATCAGCCTAAATATGGCAAGCTGTAACTGCCATGCCGACTTTATAGACAAAAGGCTGGCCGTTTTAAAAAAAGTAAAAGTTTAGAACCAAACTGGAAAAGGAAGGAAGACAACTATGCCCAATCCTGTTAAAAGACATTCAAAAACAAGGAGAAACAAGCGGAGATCTCATGATTTTCTTACACCTCCTTTGCCTTCTTCATGTCCACAGTGTTATGAACCCAAGTTACCCCATCGTGCCTGTCCACACTGTGGAACTTACAAGGGGCGGGAGGTGATCCCGCTCGAAAAAATCTCCTAAAAGTTTGATCAGTGGTATATGAGACTCTCAGGGAAAATAGCCCTTATCACAGGCGGTTCGAGGGGGATCGGTCGTGCCGTCGCCATTAAACTTGCGGAGGATGGCGCCTTCATATATATAAATTATCTCCGGAACGAATCAGCCGCCATCGAGACCCTGCGAATGGCAAAGGAAGGGGGCGGGGAAGGCAAGACATGTCCTTTTGATGTATCAAATTTTGAGGCAACACGTAACACTGTCGGAAATATCGTAAAGGAAAAAGGCAGGATAGACATCCTGATTAACAATGCAGGCATCTCCCTTGATGGTCTGATGGCCCGGATGAAGGAGGAAGACTGGGATCGTTTGAGCAACACGAACCTCAAAGGGGTATTTAATTGTTGTCAGGCCGTCACCAAATATATGATGAAGCAACGGTGGGGACGGATTGTCAATATCACGTCAGTTGCGGCTGAGGCAGGAAATGCCGGTCAGGTAGCTTATTCTGCCTCCAAGGCCGGTGTTATCGGGCTTTCAAAATCATTGGCCAGGGAACTTGGTGGGAGAAACATCTGTGTCAATGCTGTGTCTCCCGGCTTCATTGAAACGGACATGACCGCTTTCCTCTCGGATGAGAAGCGACAAAAGGTCAAAAATCAGATACCACTGGCAAGACTTGGGACACCGGAAGATGTGACCGGCGCAGTCGCTTTTCTGGTTTCAGAAGAAGCTAATTATATCACCGGGCAGGTCATACGGGTCAATGGTGGCCTGTATATGTAAGCGGCAAGCGATCAGCAACCAGCAAAATAATAGGGGGAAAGGATTTATGACTCTTGAAGAAAAGGTCATAGATGTTATTATGGAACAACTGGATGTCTCAAGGGAAGAATGTGTACCGGCAGCATCCTTTCAAGATGATCTGGGGGCCGATTCCCTCGATCTCGTCGAACTGATCATGGAAATGGAAGAAAATTTCGGGTTAGAGATTGCCGATGATGAACTGGAAAAGATCAGAACCATCCAGGATGTAATTGACTTTCTCAGGAGTAAGGGTATATCTTAAATTAAAGTTTGTTCAAAAAGAGGGCTTAATTGAAAAGGCTTGCCTTGACGCAGGAAAGGAGGGTCGTTATAACGGGCCTTGGTGCGGTTACCCCCCTCGGTAATACCGTCAAAGATACATGGGAGGGGATCTGTGCGGGGAGATCGGGAATCGGAAAGATCACAAAATTTGACACAACTGGTTATGAAACAAAGATTGCCGGTGAATTGAAGCATTTCGACCCCCTGAACTTTGTGGGCAAAAAAGAACTTCGCCGCTTAGATGATTTCATCGTCTACTCTTTAGCATCCGCCGAGATGGCTTTAGAGGATGCGGGATTGACCATCGTCAATGCAATTGCTGAAAGGGTGGGTGTGATAATAGGGTCAGCAATCGGGGGACTTGCCACCCTGGAAAGGGAAAAGGAAGCAATCCTCAATGTCGGCCCCACAAGAACATCTCCCTTTTTCATCCCTGCAGTTCTTGCAAATCTTGGTTCCGGTCATGTATCAATCAGGTTTGGGGCCAAGGGACCTGTAAACTGTCCCGTAACGGCATGCGCGGCAGGGACCAATGCCATAGGAGATTCCTTCCGGATTATCTCTCACGGCTATGCCGATGTAATGATCGCGGGAGGTGCCGATGCGGCCATTTGTCCCCTCTGTGTGGCAGGGTTCAACGCCATGAAAGCGATTTCCATAAATAATGATCACCCGGAAAAAGCAAGCAGACCTTTTGACAGAGATCGGGATGGTTTTGTCATCAGCGAAGGGTGTGGCATCTTGATCTTGGAAGAATTATCGTTTGCCACAAACAGAGGAGCCAGGATATATGCGGAGCTGGCAGGCTACGGCTCAACCAGTGACGCCTTTCATATAGCAGCGCCGCCTCCCGGCCACGAAGGGGCCGCCAGATGCATGCAACTTGCCCTGGATGAAGCGGGGATGAGTCCCAACGATATTGACTACATCAATGCCCATGGTACATCAACACCGCTCAATGACATATACGAGACAGAGGCCATCAAGACAGTCTTTGGAGAACATAGCAAAGCGATTGCCGTGAGCTCGACAAAATCCATGACAGGCCATCTTTTAGGTGCCGCCGGTAGCGTGGAGGCTATTGTCGTGGTGAGGTCTATTTATGAAGGCATTATCCCGCCAACCATCAATCTGGATCACCCCGATCCCGCCTGCGATCTCGATTATGTCCCCCACCGGTCAAGGAAAAAGGAGCTAAGTGCCGCCATGTCCAACACCTTTGGTTTCGGCGGGGTGAATGCGGCTCTGATAGTTAAGAAATTTAATGACTAAAAATGGTTACAGAAAAAATCGTCATCGGCTCAGACCACGCCGGATATTCCCTTAAAGAGGCACTCAAGGAATACTTAACCGAAATGGGTCAGGAGATTACTGATGTGGGGACCCACGGGAGGGATGATGCCGACTATCCTGACTTTGGTATCATGGTGGGCAAAAAGGTTTCTTCGGGAGAATTTACCCGGGGTATACTGTTCTGTGGTTCTGGTGTCGGCATGGCCATCATCGCTAATAAATTCCCCTCTGTCAGGGCGGTTTTATGCCTCGATGAAGATACGGCACGCATGAGCAGGCTCCACAACGATACCAATGTCCTTGTCCTTGCAGGGAGGCAAACGGATACAGAAACAGCGAAAGCGATTATCGCCACCTGGTTGAAAACGGCCTTTGAGGGGGGGCGTCATCAGAGACGTCTCGATAAAATCAGGGAACTGGAAAAGAGACTGTTCAGGCAGGTAATTGTTAAAACAGGAGGACAGATACTCAATGACGATGTTAATGAAAACTGATCCGGAGGTTGCCAGGGCTCTCCTCCAGGAAACCCGGAGACAGACAGAAAAACTGAATCTAATCACGTCGGAGAATTTCGTGAGTGAGGCCGTCCTCGAGGCACAGGGGAGTATCCTGACAAATAAATATGCCGAAGGCTATCCGGGAAAGAGATATTACGGGGGATGCAAATTTGTAGATACCGTGGAGACCCTCGCCATCAAGCGATGCAAGCAGCTCTTTGGCGCCGAACATGTCAATGTCCAGCCCCATTCAGGCACCCAGGCTAACATGGCAGTTTACTTTTCGGTCCTGCAACCGGGGGATACGATTTTAGGGATGAAGCTATCCCATGGGGGGCATCTTTCACACGGGAGCCCAACAAACTTTTCTGGGAGATTTTACAATGTTGTTTCCTATGGTGTTGACAGAGAAACGGAAACTATTGATTTCAATGAAGTGGAAGCTCTGGCCAAAAAGCACAGGCCAAAGCTCATTGTTGCTGGGGCCAGCGCCTATCCGAGGGTCATAGACTTTGAAAGATTTAGAATGGTTGCCGATCAGGCAGGAGCGATGGTTGTGGCGGACGTCGCCCATATTGCGGGTCTGGTTGCCACGGGTTTCCATCCCTCACCGGTTAAGAGCTCCGAGTTTGTAACGTCAACAACACACAAGACATTACGTGGTCCACGAGGCGGTTTTGTCATGTGCCGGAAGGAGTTCGCTAAAATGCTGGACAGTTGCGTATTTCCCGGCATGCAGGGTGGCCCTCTGATGCATGTCGTTGCCGCCAAGGCTGTGGCCTTTAAAGAGGCCCTTTCCGGTGAATTCAAGGACTACCAGTCCCAGGTCGTGAAAAACGCCAGGACCATGGCAGATGGGCTGATCTCTCGGGGATTTCGCCTTGTCTCGGGAGGCACCGATAATCACATGGTTCTGGCTGATCTGACCGATAAAGGGATTACGGGAAAAGATGCCCAGGAGGTCCTTGACCGGACAGGAATTGCGGTAAATAAAAACAGCATACCATTCGATACCAGGAGTCCGCAAATCACCAGCGGTATCAGAATCGGCACGCCGGCAGTTACGACGAGGGGCATGAAGGAAGGGGAAATGAAAATCATTGCTCGCCTTATTTCCGAAGTCCTCATGCATATGGATAACGAAAAGCGTCTACAGGAGATCGGTGAGGAGGTTAAAGCCCTCTGTGAGAAATTTTCCCTGTACAGTGAAAGGCTGAGAGAAGTCGTAAGTCGTAAGTCGTAAGTCGTATGTCGTATGTCAAAAGACGTACGACGTATGATATATAAAGATGAAAGATGACAGATAATACATTTACCTCCCCTGGCCGGGGGACGGGTCAGAAAACTCTCCGGCCAGACTGGGATGAATACTTCATGGATATCGTGGAACTTGTGGCAAGACGTTCTACGTGTCGGAGGCGTGCCGTCGGCGCCCTTCTGGTCAGAGAACGGAGGATATTGACCACAGGCTATAACGGCGCCCCAACGGGAATGCGTCACTGCGTGGATATTGGATGTTTGCGGGAACAACTCGGAATTCCTTCCGGCGAACGTCATGAACTCTGCCGGGGACTCCATGCCGAACAGAATGCCCTTATCCAGGCTGCCCTCCACGGGGTGAGCGTGAAGGGAGCAACCCTTTACTGCACCAATCATCCCTGTATCATCTGTACAAAAATGCTCATCAATGGAGGCATCATCAGGGTCGTTTTCCGGGAAGGTTACATGGATAAGATGGCTGAGGAAATGTTCCAGGAAACCGGTATCAAGGTATCTCAGTTATGAAATGTCCCTTTTGTGGAAGTGCGGAGAACAGGGTAATTGATTCACGTGTTCGCAAGGATGGCAGCGCCATTCGGAGGCGGCGTGGGTGTCTCGCTTGTGAAGGTCGCTTTACCACTTACGAATTCGTCGAAGAGGTCCTCCCCGTAGTGGTCAAAAAGGATGGCCGTAGAGAACCTTTTGAGAGGACAAAAATACTCGTCGGTATCAAAAAGGCATGTGAAAAACGTCCCATCAGTATCGAGGCTATTGAGAGTATCGTGGAGAATATCGAGCAAGGCTGCCAGAAGTTTTATGGAAAAGAAATTCCTTCGTCTGTCATAGGAGAGAAGGTCATGGGAGAGCTCCAGAAACTTGACGGGATTGCTTATGTGAGGTTCGCCTCGGTATACAGGGAATTCCGTGATGTTAGTGAATTCTTGAAGGAACTCAAAACCTTCCTGAGTACCAATAAGGCAAGCAGCGAACAGTAAAGATTCATCACTCATACTGCTGCTTACCGTTGACTGTTTATCTATTGTAAGGATAATATGTTTACCGGTATCATAGAAGCCATCGGTTCCATCGGGAAAATGACCAGAAGGGGAGAAGATGTCCTGCTGGAGATTGATACACCTATGAACCTTGATGACCTCAAGGTTGGTGATAGTGTAGCCGTTAATGGCGCCTGTCTTACGGTGACTACAAAAAGCGGCAGGAGTTTTACAGCGGACGTATCATCAGAGACATTGGCAAGAACAAACCTCAAAACACTGAAGACGGGAGACAAGGTAAATCTGGAAAAGGCCTTACGATTGGCTGATCCCCTGGGTGGGCATATTGTCCTCGGCCATGTGGATGGAATAGGAAAAATTCAGGAAAAGATCATGAAATCCGGTTCTATCCAGTTTGGTGTGGAGATTGATGAAAAGTTAATGCGCTATATCGTGGAAAAGGGTTCGCTAGCGGTTGACGGAGTAAGTTTGACGGTAAATCGGTGTAAAAAAAATAGATTTTATGTTAATATAATTCCCCATACGGCCCGGGTGACTACCTTGGGGTTGAAGAAAGTGTCAGACATAGTTAATATAGAAACAGATATCCTGGGAAAGTATGTGGAGAAACTCCTCAACCATAAGAAAGATCTCTCCCGGGGGTTTGATACGGATTTTCTGGCGAAACATGGGTTTTTAAAGTGAAGAATTGAAATCAATTATACAGGGATGGTGAAGATATATGGGTGTGAGTACAATCCAGGAGGCCATTGAAGATATTAAAAACGGCAAAATGGTTATCTTGGTGGATGATGAGGACAGAGAAAACGAAGGTGACCTCTGCATGGCGGCGGAATCTGTGACGGCAGAAGCAATTAATTTCATGGCCAGATACGGAAGGGGACTGATCTGCCTCCCCATGAATGGAGAGCTTGCTGATAAGCTGAACCTTTTCCCCATGGTAAGGGACAATCGGTCGCGTTTCGGGACGGCATTTACCGTTTCTATCGAGGCGAAACATGGTGTGACCACGGGGATTTCTGCTGCCGACAGGGCCAGGACAGTCCGGACGGCCGTTGCCGACGACGTCAAACCGGATGACCTGGTCAGTCCGGGACATGTCTTTCCCATTCGTGCCAGAAAAGGGGGGGTACTGGTAAGAACCGGCCAGACGGAGGGTTCTGTGGACCTGGCCCGCCTGGCCGGTCTGAAACCCGCCGCCGTGATCTGCGAGATCATGAAGGACGATGGGACCATGGCGCGGATGCCGGACCTGGAGGCTTTTTCAAAGGAACATGGCCTAAAGATTGTAACCATTGCCGATCTCATCAATTTCAGGATGCAGAATGAATCCCTGATCAGGAGGGTGGCGACAGCTACCATTCCCACTCGATACGGTGGTGAATTCAAAATCGTCGTTTACGAAAATGATGTGGATGACATGAAACACGCGGCCCTGGTTAAGGGTGAGATCACTCCGGAAGACGAGGTGCTGGTAAGGGTACATTCGGAATGTCTGACCAGTGATGTCTTCGGATCCGAGAGGTGCGACTGTGGCGAACAGCTTCATACGGCCATGAAGATGGTAGAGGAAGCAGGCAAAGGTGTCATTGTATACATGCATCAGGAAGGAAGGGGAATCGGCCTGGTCAACAAGATCAGGGCTTATGAATTACAGGAACACGGGAAAGATACCGTGGAGGCCAATATCGCTCTCGGTTTTAAGGCGGATTTGAGAGACTATGGTATCGGCGCCCAGATCCTTGTTGATCTGGGTGTCAGAAAGATGCGCCTGATGACCAATAACCCCAAAAAGATCGTTGGCCTTGAGGGTTACGGCATGACCGTCACCGGGCGTGTTCCTATCGAGATCGAACCCAACAAGAACAATCTCCATTATCTGGTAACAAAAAAGAAGAAAATGGGGCATATGCTGAAAATATAGGATAACCGTTTACAGGGGTCAGGGATTAGGGAAAACCAATGATGATAAAAAGCTATCGAGAAGAAAACCAGGCCCCGACCCCCGACCCTTGGCCCCTGTGAACGCTTGCAATATTTCGTTGAGAGGAGAAGATTATGCCGGAGATCATAGAAGGAAAAATTATAGCCACAGGGATGAAGTTTGGCATCGTGGCCAGTCGTTTTAATGATTTTATCTGCGGAAGGCTGATTGACGGTGCCGTTGATGCCCTGACAAGGGCGGGGGCTAACGAAAAGAACATCCGTATCTATAAAGTTCCCGGCGCCTTTGAGTTACCCCTCACAGCCAAGAAACTGGCCAAGAGCGGACGGTTTGACGCCGTGATCTGTCTCGGTGCGGTCATCAGGGGGGCCACGCCCCATTTTGAGTACATCAGTGCCGAAGTCTCAAAGGGGATCGCTAATGTGAGTTTAGAGACGGAGGTGCCCATCGCCTTCGGTGTGTTGACCACTGATACCATTGAACAGGCGATTGAAAGGGCGGGCACAAAAGCGGGAAACATGGGATGGAACGCCGCGATATCAGCCATCGAAATGATTGATCTTTTTAGAAAATTATAAAGACCAGAATGGGTGGTCAGTCAAAGAGGGCAGGCGTCCCGCCTGTCGGTCATCTTTCAGTCTGATTCCTGGTTATTGAGCACTGACTGCTGACTACTGTAATAGGCCAAGGAATAAATGCGTCAGAGAAGGAAGGCAAGAGAAGTCGCCTTAAAGGTTCTTTATGAGCTTGACATTTTAAATATAGACGTCAAAGAGGCGGTTGAACTTTTCTGGAACAACTTTGAGGCCCACAAAAGGGCCGGAGAATTCTCCTCTCTTTTGATAGAAGGTACCTGGAAGAACAGAGATCAGATAGATAGTCTTATTAGCAGTTGTTCTGAAAACTGGTCGCTTGCCAGGATGTCGAGGGTTGACAAAAGCATCCTCCGTATGGCTGTCTACGAGCTTCTGTACTGTAACGATATTCCCCCAAAGGTTACGCTCAACGAAGCGATAGACCTCGGCAAACTCTATGGTTCCGAGAATTCCGGCGCTTTTATCAATGGTATCCTTGATGCCCTGTATGCAAAATTGTGCAAGAAAGATTCAGATCAAGATGTCACCAGAGCCACTGGAAAATAAGTGCGTTTCATACCGGTAGTTCGCCTTCTCTTGTTCCCTCAGGGGCGACCAAGGGGAGTATCCCACTTTCTTTTTCCTCTTGAGCAATTGTTCTGTCTGTTTCCTCAGGAGGCATTTCTGTTTTCGATTCTATTGCTTTTTGACCCGATTTCTTTCTTCTGTATCTGGGTCTCCAGTGTGACCTCTTCCTGGGTGATTCAATAGCTTTTTCCGGCAAGGCGACGTCTTTTTGTGCTTGTTCATCCGCCTCAACAACGTGAGTTAACGTCTCCGTTACCACTTCAATGGCGCCTTCTTCCAGTTTATCTGTTATTTTTAATAATTGATACTTTTCCTCTTCAGGCGTTTCCTGGGTAACATCTCTGCTGGTCTCTTTAATGTCCATCCCGTCCCATGCCATATCCGGGCTGCCCGATATATAAAGGGACATATTGTATAGAGTTTCCAGTTTAGAGATCTCGCTGCGCTTCTGATTTAACAGATAGTCGGCTACCTCATAGGAGAGGGTGACTTTAAGAGAAGAGGCAACCCCCTTTACCGCCTCTGATTCGATTTTTCTAAAAGCGGAAAGGGCTGTATATTCCAACGACGGCCTTACCCCCCTTCCCTTACAGAAAGGGCAAGTTGTATAACTGATCTCCTGGATTGTTGATTGCTTCTTCTGTCTCGAGAGTTCAAGGATGCCAAACCTCGATATACGCGACAACTGTATCCTCGCCCTGTCTAAACTCAAAGCCTTTTTAAATGTCTTTTCCACCTCCGCTTCATGTTTACGATCCCTCATATCAATAAAGTCAATGACGATCAAACCTCCCAGATCTCGTAAACGGAGCTGTCTGGCAATCTCCTCGGCAGCTTTAAGGTTTGTCCTGAAGGCTGTTTCCTCGACATTTCTTTTACTGGAAGCCCTTCCTGAGTTTACATCAATCGTGGTCATAGCCTCTGTTGGATTGATAATGATAGATCCACCAGATTTCAGATCTACCCGTTCCTGGTAAATGGCGCGAATCTGGTTTTCAAGCTGGTATCTGTCGAAGATAGGGGCTTTATCTTTATAGAGTTTGATCATTTTTACATTTCTGGGTGCAACGGCTTTACAGTAAACCCTCATTTTTCTGAATGTTTCAAAATCGTCTACCAGAATTTCCTCGATTTCCGATGTGAAATAATCACGCAGGGAACGGATGCCAAAATCGCTTTCCTGATAGATCAATGCAGGAGCGGAGGCGGTATTCGCCCTCTTCTGGATCTCTTTCCACAGCCTTGAGAGGTGTTGATAATCACGGGAAAGTTCCTGTTTGGTTCTATTCATACCGGCGGTACGAACGATAAAGCCAACACCTTCATCTATTTTAATCTGTTCCACAAGTGCCTTTAGCCGTTCGCGTTCTCCTTCATCTTCTATCTTTCGAGAGATGCCTACGCACTGCCTATTTGGCAGCAGGACAAGGTACCGCCCAGGTAATGATATGTAGGCGGTAAGCAGAGCTCCCTTATGTTCACCAACCTCTCTCAATACCTGGACAAGAACTTCCTGTCCATTCTTGAGGGAGCATCTGCCATAACTATCTTCTCTTCCATTTTGTTCTGTAAAGTACTCAGGACTGACATCGTGCAGGGGCAGGAAACCGTCCTTTTTCCCGCCATAATTTACAAAGGCTGCATGGAGACCACGTTCGACCTTTAAAACGATGCTCTTGTAAATATTCCCCGTGATTGGCTCTTTGAAACTCATCTGGATATTAAATTCTACTAACTTGCCGTCATCCACAACGGCCATACGCTTCTGTTCGTGGTGAACAGCGTTGATCAGCATTTCCTTTTTCATAACAATCCTTTTATGAACCCAAATTGTAACTATTCAGGCACAAAGAGACAAAGGCACAGAGGCACAAAGTTGTCTAAACCTATTTGCTGTTTAACTTCCCTATTAAACTGCTAAGCATTCGTTCTATCTCTCGACTTAATTAGCCTCATTTTTTTCTTTGTGCCTCTGTGCCTCTGTGCCTCTGCCCCTATTAACCTGAGTAGTTACGGTATTTTTATATAAGGGCGGATACATCGCCTTTTCCAATTCTAATTATCTCGATCCTGTCATCAACAAGACTGATAACACTGGATTGTTCCGGTACCATTATGTCCCCGTCAATGATCAAATCCACGCAATGCCAAAATTTTTCCTTGATCTCGTAAGGATTGCCCAGGATATCACCGTCTGATTTTACACTGGTACTGATGATAGGCTGCCCCAGCTCTTTGACGAGAGCAAGGCAGATGCGATTATCCGGCACCCTGATGCCGGTGGTCTGTCTTTTGGGGAGAATTATTTTTGGGACAAGCCTTGATGCCTCAAGGATGAAAGTATAGGGTCCCGGCAGAAAACGTCTCATGATCTTATAGGCGTAATCAGATACGAGAGCGTAGCGGCTTATGTCCTTGAGGTCTGCGCAGATGAAACTTAAGGGTTGTTTTTTGCTTCTCTTTTTAATTTCGCAGATCTTTTCTATTCCCTTTTTATTGAACAGGTCACATCCCAGCCCGTAAACTGTATCAGTCGGGTATATAATGATACCGCCATCCCGCAATATATCAACAGCCTTCTTGATCAGTCGCTTCTGGGGATTCTTGCTATTGATAGACAGTATTACTGCTTTTCTTTTTTTATCTGATTCCATGAATTAAATATGTAATTTGTGAGACCTTTGAAATTTGGATTTTTCAAAGGTCTCTTTGCATTGTTAGTAATATACCCCCAATAAAAGAGATTATCAATGAACTTATTTCAGAAATGAGGATAGTTACCCATTTTTGTTCAATGCATCCTTACTTAATTTATACTGAATGCTATCCACAAGGGCATGCCAGCTTGCCTCAATGATATTCGTGGATACCCCTATAGTGCTCCAGATTTCCTTATCATCACTTGAATCTATCAGGACTCTTACTTTTGCCGCTGTCCCTTCAGCGCCTTCGATGGTTCTGACTTTAAAATCCACTAAATGCACCTCACCAATACGGGGATAGAATTTTGTCAGTGCCTTTCTAAGGGCATGATCAAGGGCATTAACGGGGCCATTACCCTCTGCAACAGTCAATTCCTCATCGCTACCTACCGATATTTTAACCGTGGCCTGAGACAGAGGTGGATTGTTCTTTGTTTTTGCGTTAGTAACATGAAAGTACTCTAATGTAAACGGTTCTCTAAACTCACCCGTTATCTTCTTCATCAAGAGAGAGAGGGAACCGTCGGCGGCATCAAACTGGTATCCCTGATCCTCCATTTTTTTTATCTCCTCGACAATTTTTTTACTGATGGTACCATCTTTACCGAGGTCAATACCCAATTCTCTTGCCTTGTATTCAATATTGCTTTTACCCGCAAGGTCTGAGACCAGTACCCTTTGTTTATTTCCGGCCAGTTCAGGTTTAATATGTTCGTACGCCGCAGGATTCTTTGCTATGGCGCTGACGTGAACACCCCCTTTGTGGGCAAATGCGCTTCGGCCCACAAAAGGTCTTGCATTCAGGGGCGGGATATTTGCGACATCGCTTACATAATGGGAGAGATTGGTCAGTTGTCTGATAGATAATCCAGGCAGACATCTCTTGTTCATCTTAAGCTGGAGATTCCCGATAATAGAGATCAGATCGGCGTTTCCGCATCTTTCTCCGTAACCATTGATGGTTCCCTGTACCATTTTGATGTTCGCACGAACGGCCGCGAGGGAATTAGCTACGGCAAGACTGCAATCATTGTGGGCATGAATACCCAACCTATGTGGAGGGATAATAGATATGACCTCTTCGAGGATTGACGTCAATTCGTGTGGCAGTGTACCTCCGTTGGTGTCACAGAGGACAACCATATCGGCGCCGGCCTGGAAGGCGGTTTTTATTACGTTGGATGCGTACCCGGGATTATTTTTATATCCGTCGAAGAAATGTTCCGCATCATAGATAACCTCTTTTCCCTTTGATTTCAGATACTCAACAGAATCATGGATCATGGCGAGATTCTCGTCGGGAGATATTCCAAGGATTTCATTGACATGAAGGTCCCAGGCCTTGCCAAAGATGGCCACGGTATCTGTGTCTGCAGCGAGTATCGCCTTTAAATTCGGGCAGCTCTCAGGCCGGATGTTTGGCTTTCTGGTACTTCCAAACGCCGTCAGACGGGTGTGCCTGAACGTCATTTTTTTCGCCAGTTCAAAAAAGCGCATGTCTTTTGGATTGGAACCCGGCCATCCACCTTCAACATAGTGAAAGCCCATCTCATCCAGGCGTTGCGCAATCCGCAGCTTTTCTTCAGCGGAAAAATTGATCTGCTCCCCCTGCGTTCCATCTCTTAAGGTGGTGTCATAAATTAAAACATCCCATGATTCCATAACCGTACCTCTCTTTTCCAAAAAAAATCCGTTACCAGTTTAACCTGATAACGGATTTTGCTGTCCTGCAAATTTTTAAAACATTACACCACTATCAGGTCTCCTATGTCTTCGAGACTAAAATTATGCCCTCGATAATAATTATAGGCCGTATGATAATGGTAATCATATTTCCCGCCATGATAAGAAAGTCTTTCAGGTTAAAGCTTCATAATAAGCGGATATAGCCGTCCGGTATCTGCCTCTTTGATCTGAAGTCGCAGTTCTCTCATACTTGGCGCAGGCCGTAACTAAGATGATAAAGACCAGAAAAAGCCCGCAGTATCTCCTATATATCATCATAACCCCAAACCTTCCTTAAAGGATATTCCTTTTCCTTTATCTGTAACTTTCAGACCTTGGTCATTTTCTGTATAACAAACATCATTTATACCTGTCAAGGGAGAAAAATCATTCCCTGCCAGTTGTCCGGATGAACGTTCCTTGGCATGGTGTTACATAAATTTAACAATTCTCGGCTAAATTTTAACACCACTGTAATCAAATCGCAATGAAAACCTGATAACACCTCTCCCGCATAATATTACAGTAAGGGAGGAATAAATTTATGAAAAGAATGGTGGCTGTTTTATTTCTGTTTATCTGTAGCCTGCTTTGGCTGGCGGGAACAGCGGTTGCGGAAGATATTGCAAACCCGCTCCTCAAGAAGCTGGTAGAAAAGGGTCTTCTGAGCCGGGAGGAGGCAATGTCGGTAGAGGAGGATAAGGAATCAAAGGATCTTGCAAAGATAATCAAGAACCTGAAAGGTTTTAAATTTGGACTGCTGTGGTACCTTTCCTATCAAAACGGCGAAGACGGCCAGGGCAGCGGTGACGGTTTCCATCAGTTTGTGGCGAAACGCGGCTATCTGACCGTAGCAAAAGAGTTTTTCCCCTGGTTCAGCAGCAGGATGACTCTCGATATCACGACGGTAAAAGACCTGGAGGAGCCTGGAGATAAACCGAACAATCTTGATGGCTCTATTGCCATGAGGGTAAAATACCTCTACGGCCAGTTCAACCTCCCCAACCTTGGATTTTTTACCCAGCCTTTCCTGGAAGTGGGAGTTGTTCATATGCCGTGGCTCGACTATGAAGAGCATGTAAATTTCTACCGCTGTCAGGATACGATGTTTCTGGAGCGAAACGAAATCTTCAATTCAGCGGATTTAGGTTTAACGTTTGTCTCCCTGTTCGGGGGAAAGATGGATGAAGACTACCAGAAGAGGGTAAGCAATTACTATCCCGGCCGCTATGGAAGCATGGCCTTGGGGGTTTATAACGGCGGTGGATACCATGCAGCGGAAAAGAACGATAACAAGGTCATCGAGGGAAGGCTGACACTGAGACCCCTACCGGACATCATCCCCGGCCTCCAGTTTTCCTACTTTGGCGTATATGGCAAAGGGAACAAGGAGGCCGATCCTCCTGATTGGAGAGTGAATCTCGGTTTTGTGCAGTTTGAGCACGAATATCTTGTTCTCACGGGTCAGTACTATACGGGTAAGGGTGATCAAAAGGGTACCGATGAAAAAGACAAAGAGGGGTATTCTGCCTTTGCCGAATTAAAACCCCATAAAAAATTCAGTATCTTCGGGCGCTATGATCGTTTTGACCCTGATACCGATACAGGCGATGACGAAAATACGCGATACATCGCCGGCGTTGCCTACCACCTGGATAAGCAGCATAAGAACATGATTGTCCTTGATTATGATCATGTGAACTATGAGCAAAGCAACAAATTAAATGACAAAAGGGTACAGTTGACTCTACAGGTCGCCCTGTAGCGGTTTCCAACTCCCGACTCCCGCAGGGACGGGTTTCAAACCCGTCCCTATATCATTTTTCCAGGGCGAGCTTTAATACTTCCATCATCTCGTCTACGAAGTAAAAGCAGATATTTTTTTGCACCTTCTGGGGGATGTCTTCCAGGTCCTTCCTGTTCCATCTGGGAAGGATGATCTTTTTGACGCCTGCACGGTGAGCGGCAAGGACCTTTTCCTTGATGCCGCCGACGGGAAGCACAAGCCCCCGGAGGGTGATTTCACCGGTCATGGCGAGGTCTTTTTTAACCTTTTTGTCAGTCAGCAGAGATACCAGGGCGGTAAGCATTGTCACACCCGCCGAGGGGCCGTCTTTTTGAATTGCCCCCGCGGGCACATGGACGTGGATATCAATTTCTTCGAAAAAATCCTTGGAGATGCCGAGATCAGCAGCATTGGCTCGTATAAAGCTCAAAGCGGCCGTAGCCGATTCCTTCATGACATCTCCCAATTGGCCGGTCAGGGTAAGGCCCTTCTTACCCTTCATGGATGTGGCCTCAATAAAGAGGAGATCTCCGCCTGTTGGTGTCCATGCCAGCCCCATCGCCACGCCAGCCTTGGATGTCCGGGCACTCGCCTCGGATGTTATGCGGACTGGTCCCAGGTACCTGTGTATATCTTTAACGGTGATGGAGGCGGATTTTACCTTTCCTTCAGCGACCTTACTTGCCACACCCCGGCATATCGCGGCTATTTCACGTTCCAGATTCCTCACACCAGCCTCCCGGGTATACCCCGAGATGATGTGATCTATCGCACCTTTTGTGAATGTGATCTGAGCAGAGTTAAGGCCGTTGGCTGCTATCTGTCTGGGGATTAGATAGCGTTCGGCAATTTTAATCTTTTCGTCCTGCGTATAGCCGGGGAGTTCGATTACCTCCTGCCTGTCCCGAAGAGCAGGAGGCACCGTATCCATGATATTCGCCGTGGTAATAAACATGACATGGGATAGGTCAAATGGCACATCCAGATAGTGATCCTCAAAAGAGAAGTTCTGCTCCGGATCGAGCACCTCGAGGAGCGCCGATGATGGATCACCACGAAAATCACTCCCCACCTTGTCAATCTCATCCAGCATAAATAGGGGGTTACTCGATTCTGCCCGCCTGATTCCCTGGATGATCCTGCCGGGAAGCGCTCCCACATAGGTGCGGCGGTGCCCGCGAATCTCGGCCTCATCCCGCACGCCGCCCAGCGAGATACGGATGAATTTACGCCCCAGGGCACGGGCGATGGATTGCCCGAGGGATGTTTTACCGGTACCCGGAGGGCCGACAAAGCACAAGATTGGTCCCTTCGTGTCGGGTTTTAACTTGCGGACGGCCAGATACTCGATGATCCGCTTTTTGGGCTTTTCCAGGCCAAAGTGGTCTTCATCTAAAACCTGCCTTGCCGCCTTGATGTCGAGATTGTCCTGCGTGTATTCATTCCAGGGGAGCGCCGTTAACCAGTCTAAGTAGGTTGCCGCCACAGTGTATTCGGCTGAGGAGGGATGCATACGGGACAGACGATCAAGCTCACGCTCGGCTTCTTTCTTAGCCTCCTCGGGAAGGGTTTTTTTCTCAATCTTGGCCCGGAATTCCTCGATCTCAACCTTCGATTCATCCGTTTCACCCAACTCCTGCCTGATTGCCTTAAGCTGCTGGCGGAGGTAGTATTCCCGCTGACCTTTATCAATGTCATCCTTGACCTGGGATTGGATCTTATTGCTCAGTTCGAGGATCTCCAGTTGGTGATTAATCAGCCGCGTCACTTCCTTCAGTCGCTGTTTTACATCCATGGTCTCCAGAATCTTCTGTTTCTCTTCCATGGAAGAATTTATAATAGATGCCACCATGTCAGCCAGGGTGCCCGGTTCAGTAATGGACTTTGCCATCAGGCCGAACTCCTGGGGTAAAAAGGGAGAAAGCTGAACAACACGGTCAAAAAGTCCCACAAGATTTGTCATCAACGCTTCAGTCTCCAGGTCCTTGGTTTCCTGATCCTCGATGGCCTCTACCTGTGTCTGAAGATATGGCTTGCCTTCCACAAAGTCGGCGATCTTGAACCTGCCAATACCCTGTACGAGGAGTTGCGCCTTGTTATCGGCCCCCTTTGCCATTTTCAGAATCATGACAGCCGTACCAATGTCATAAAAATCCCCGGGCTGATACCTGGTCTCGAGGGGAGGCTTCTTTGCCATCACAAGGCCTACCAGGCGATCCTTTGCCATAGCCTCATCAATAAGGGTGGACGATTGATCGCCGGAAACCTCCAGGGGAATCATCATCTTCGGGAAAACGACAATATTAAATATGGGCAGGAGGGGTAAAATTTTCGGGATGTTACCAGCCTTCAACTCCTCGGGTTGTTTCTCTTCTGCCATGGGAACCTCCAAAAGTAACCCTCATGTGAGTCCATACACGTCTTATGATTTAAAAAACGATCAACCTTTTTGAATGGGAACTTTGTGAACCTTATTCAAGGGCGCCTTTGGTATGCGGATTTGAAGAAGCCCATCTGTATACGTCGCGGAAACGGCTTCCATTTCGATGGGAGCGGGTAGGGCAAAACTCCTCTCAAAATATCCGTAGGGAATCTCGGCAAGGGAATATCTCATGTTTTCCGTGGGCGGTCTTTCCCTCCGTCGCCCGGAGATCTTTACCGTCCTGCGGCCAATCTCCACATGGAGTTCTTCTCTGTTGACCCCCGCAATATCGGCCAGGATCAAAATCTCGTCAGGGGTTTCGCAGACATCTATCTGAGGTCTCCACACCTGCTGAAAATGCGTAGATAAGGGGTTAATCAGAAGAAACATTTCATCAACAGTCCTGCGAAGATCGGTATCTATCGTCCCCAGATCGGCCGTAAAGCTAATCTCTACATAGTCCATTTTGGGCTCCTCTAACTGGCATGGTCTTAAATACTGGAGCCGATGAGCGGGCTTGAACCGCTGACCTACTGATTACGAATCAGTTGCTCTACCGGCTGAGCTACATCGGCTTTCTGATTATTTTCATAGTCTTATATCATTTATCTTAACAACTGTCCCTTGTCAAGATTTTAGACCGACCTTCCCGCTTGCCACCTTAAGTTTTTGGCCGCAAGGAGATTCAAGCTGCAAGGGCCCTTTCAGGCATTGTCAGGTATGGTAAAGGTGATTTAAGGAGATGGGGGAATACCTATAAAGTCTTCTTCTTGAAGTGGTTGAGATACCCCATGGCACACATGGGGATGTGGTGGTCCATTACCCATTGACAGAGGAGTTCTTTCCCTTCATTTGAGCCCAGTACCTTCCTTGTGTCTGCCCTGAATTTCTCTGTAATCCCTTCCAGAGAGATATCTTCACTCATCATTTCTGAGACACTTTCTTTCCATTTCATAAGCCAGTCAATGCCCATATTCAAGGTCTGATTTACTTTTTCTGTAATCCCAAAATGGGAAAACAGCAGGAGCCTCAAATCAAGGTTCATAAAACCTTTAATCGTCTCCACATTTATATCCGGATCGAATTCCGGGGGAGGGGTCGTGGGTATCAGTACCTCTGAATCAGGAAGGTATACCCCCACTGCATCTCCTGTAAAAAGTCCCTTCTCTTTCTCTGAGTATATGCAGATATGGTGATTAGAGTGTCCAGGGGAATCGATCATTCGAAGCCTCTGATCTCTACCCAGATCGATTATCTCACCGCCATTCACAGTCATTATCCTATCCTGTTCTACAGGTAAGACCTCTCCATACCATTCATCTATTAAGTCTCCAAAAACCCTCTTTGAACTGCTTACCAGCTTTGAAGGGTCTACCATATGTCTCGCACCTTTTTCGTGAACCACTACCTTTGCCTTAGGTATCTCCTTCGCTAATGTACCGGCTCCTCCCCCATGATCCAAGTGGATGTGGGTAACAACAATATACGATATGTCCCCAGGATCAAATCCAAATTCTCTAACTCCTTCAATGATAAAAGGGACTGATTTTGTTGGACCGGTCTCTATCAAGGCCAATTCTTCACCCGCTATCAAATAGGCTGAGGTAAAATTGGGGATACCAAATACCCTGACATCTATTAAGTATATATTCTCGGTTACCTTGTTTCTATTGGTCATCGGACCTTCTCCTTATTAGGTAATGTTTAACCGGTTTTATCCCTTCTTGCCTTTCAACTTCTCGAAATACTTCTAATTGTGAATTTTGGTTCAGGGCATTTATGCTTCCTTGCATCCTCTATTATACGCCGTATTCCTGTCCCTGCCTTTTCAATGAACGCAATCCGGTGGAGAAGATCGGCAGTGAAAACCAGGCTGGAATCAATCTAATCTCTTCCTCACCAGAATAAGCGTAAACAACCACTAACACCCTGCCTAAAATATCTGCGTCGACAGTTACAAAGCGTTGTTCATCATGCCGAGTATCTTCAATCGTTACCGCAAAGGAAGCAAGGCCGGTTTTCCTAAATCTCTCACGGAGGCGTTTTCTATGGCCGAGATAATGGGGTTTTGTGGAATCTGATTCCATTTGGTTTACCCTTACCCATCAAGGGGAATGGTGGATATGCAATAATTTATTCTTATATTCCTATATTTAAATCAAAACAACCTTTTTGGCTGTTTATGAATCCAGGGGGGTGACATTTTCACATTGCAGTAATAGATCTTAGACGGAGACCTTCCCGCTTGCCACCCTACTTTGTCTGTCAAGAGTAAATAGAATTGTCCGCTTTTGTAGCAAATGAATTGTCCGCTTT
>JASEGZ010000016.1 GCA_030018935.1 Syntrophales bacterium | reverse complement strand
AAAAGCGGACAATTCATTTGCTACAAAAGCGGACAATTCTATTTACTCTTGACATGAAAAAGATAAATTTCTTTGGCAGATAAATTCTCGGTGCCTGGTGATCACATCTGAAGGTTCCCGTGCTTTTTGTATGGTCTATCCTGTTTCTTATTCTTCAACACCTCCAGGGCGGCAATCAATTTCATCCTGGTTTCCTCAGGCTCGATGACATCATCAATATATCCCCTTTCTGCAGCTACAAAAGGATTTACGTAGAATTTAGTATATTCCGCTATTCTGCTTTGCCTTACCTCTCCGGGGTTTTCTGCGGAGGCGATCTCTTTGGCAAAGATTACACTGGCTGCCGTTTCCGGCCCTACCAGGGCTATCTCGGCGGTTGGCCAGGCAAACATGATATCGGCCCCGATAGGTTTGTTGCACATGGATAACTGGGCGCCGGCATAAGAATTCCGCACTACGAGAGTGATCTTGGGTACCGTGGCTTCAGTATAGGAATAAAGCATCTTCGAACCGTGTCTTATTATACCCTTCAATTCCTCGGCCTTGCCGATCATCACTGCGGGAGAGTCCTGAAACTGGATGAGGGGAACATTAAAAGAATCGCATATTCTGACAAACCTTGCCAGCTTATCGGAAGCATCCACATCAATAACACCACCTTTCACCAACGATTGGTTGGCCACTATTCCCACCGCACGCCCGTTTAACCGGGCAAAGCCGGTAATCATGTTCCGGGCAAACTGGGCTTTGATCTCGAATAGATATCCATCATCTACCACCTCGGCGATTATCTTTTTCATGTCGAAGGGGATCCTTGAAGCCTCGGGGAGTATATTTAGGATATTTTCATTCCTGCGGTGGGGGACATCGGTGGGAGTGACAAGGGGAGGGTTTCCCCTGTTGTTTGAGGGCAGATAATCCAATAATTCCCTTGCTAATTCTAAAGCATGCTCATCGTTTTCCGCTATGATATCTGCCAGTCCTGTTATTGGTCCATGAACAGAGGTTCCACCCAGGTCCTCAGCAATGGCATCGTATCCTAACATCGTCTTCACGAATGCCGGTCCCCCCATGTACATGAAGGCGGTTCCTTTAACCATAATGATGAAGTCTGTCAAGGCGGGACCGTAGGCGGCCCCTCCGCCGCAGTGACCCATCAAGAGGGAGATCTGGGGGATTACCCCGTTATACAGGGTGTGGCGGCGAAATAACTGGGCATACCACTCACTGGAATCCTGCCCCTCCTGGAGCCTCGCTCCGCCTGAATCTATCATTTGAATAAAGGGGACCCCGGCGGTAAATGCCATGTCAAGTATTTTACACAGCTTATGGCCATGTACCTCCCCGTAGGTTCCCGCAGAGGTGGTAAAATCCTCTCCACCAACGAAAACAGTACGTCCCTTTACTGTTCCGTAACCGACGATTACGGCGTCGGCGGGGATTTCCTTTCCCGCCATGCCGAATTGGATACAGCGATGCTTGGCCAGAGCGTCTATCTCATTAAAGCTGTCCGGGTCGAGAAGTTTTTCTATCCTTTCCCGAACGGTTAACTTGCCCATTTTATGCTGGGCTGCTATCCGTTCGTTACCGCCCATTTGCATGATTTTGCCCTTGCGTTCTCTCAGGTCATTCAACTTTTCTAAATTTGCACTCATTTTAGCTTCTCCTTAAACGGGTTACCCCCTTTATTCCTGGTGCCGGAGCCCGGGGTCGAACCGGGATGGGCGCAAGGCCCGGGGGATTTTGAGTCCCCTGCGTCTACCAGTTTCACCACTCCGGCATCCATTTGGAAAATATTAGGAGGGCTGCTGATTGTCAAGAAAAATATGTCAAGAAAAATATGTCAAGAAAAATGTATTGACAGGTAATGAGACCGTATGTATTATTAAAATTGAAAATGGGGTTGTAGCTCAGATGGGAGAGCGCATGACTGGCAGTCATGAGGTCAGGGGTTCGATCCCCCTCAGCTCCACCAGGGAAATCGTGGGGTTAGCCAAAAGCGGTTGACCCCTTATTTTTTTGAATATTATCCTACCTTTCACATTTTTAGAAGTATGACCGAACCAGGGAGGAAACGTGCCTGGCGATGGGAATGCAGGACGTCAAACCGGGGGATTCGATGCCAATGAGGTTGATCAGGCCGGGAAATCCTGCCTCTCTTTCATCCGTAATGATAAAATCTCTGCAAGGATCACAGGGTCCCTGTAGCTTTGGTCGGATGCCACTCATTTCAGGGCTGAGAGACTTCATCCTGATGCCAGGCAAATATTTTCTCATGGACTGATAAAACAGTGTCTTTCTGGATTCATCAACAGAGTATTCGAGGGCATTGACATACTGGCTATCCGGGCCAAAGCGGACACGGCCTCCGAGGTCCACTGTGGCGTGAATGCCAAGGTTTTCGTTGTTCCCTGCAGGAATGGGGTAGATCAGGTGGTGAAGTTTCGGTGATGGAGAGAGGGAGAAGTAATTTCCCTTACAGTATCTTAAACGGTATCCCTTCCGGTCATTGTCAATTCCGGCAAGCGCGGCAATCCTGTCGGCATAAAGACCGGCGCTGTTGATCAGGACTTTAGTCTGAAAACGGTATTCCCCTTCATTAATTTCTATGTTGTACACATTACCGTCAAAGTGGACGGCCGTTACTTCCGAGCGAAAAGCTACAATGGTCCCATTATTTTCTGCCCCGAGATAGAGGGAACGCATCAGGCCATGGGTGTCAATGATACCGGTAGATGGGGAAAAGAGGGCAGCCTTTGCTCTCACCTCCGGCTCCAGGGTCTGGATCTGCCTTTTCCCCAGGAAGGTGAGGTCGTCAACACCATTTTCTTCCGCTTGCTCCTTGATTTTCCCCAAGGCATCGCATTCATTATCACTGGTAGCGACGATCAGTTTTCCGAGCCTCTTATGCTGGATATTTCGTTTCTTACAGATTTCATAAAGCAAACGGTTTCCCTGGACACAGAGAGTTGACTTCAGGAACCCGGCAGGATAGTGGATGCCTGCGTGGATGACCTCACTGTTGCGGCTGCTCGTTTCCTGGCCGTAAGTAGCGTTTTTTTCCACGAGTAAAACATGGCGAAACGCGGTAGAAATTTCCTCCGCAATCGCCAGGCCGACCACACCGGCACCAATGATAGTGGTGTCAAAGGTATCCATATACTTCTCTTTTCATCAGCAGGGGAACACCAGAAAGATTTATCTACCCCCCCTTCCAGGGGGAAGGCGTCAGTTTCGTACAGGGCTGGCTTACCTTCCTGTCCAATCTTCTAAAAATGGTAACTACTCAGGTATTTAGGCTGGAGACTGAAGTGTCCTAACAGTCTTCCACCTTCAGTCTATCCACCTGAGTAGTTACTAAAAATGAGTCAATGCAGGTTTGCCGATAGGATAAACGTTGAAGCCTATTTCAAATAATCTTTTATGGTCAAGGATATTCCTGCCGTCAAAGATGAAAGCCGGTTTGGCCATATTGTCGTAGATCTTCTGAAAATCGAGATCCCGGTAGATATCCCATTCTGTAAGTGCCGCGATGGCATGACAACCTCGGGCCGCCTCGTGTGGATCTTCGATATAACTGACCTTTCCGGCAATTTCCTCCAGATCAGTTCTGGCATTTTTCAGGGCCTTCGGATCAGAAATAACGATCTCTGCCTGTTCTTCCAGTAGTCTCCTGGCAATGAAAATAGCGGGGCTTTCCCTCGTATCACCGGTATTGGCTTTGAAGGCAAAACCAAGAAGGCATACTTTCTTTCCGGTTAAGGTGTTGAACATGGCGCTTAACATGTTCGAGATGAAGCGGTCCTGCTGGTATTGGTTGATCTTAACAACGCCCTCCCAGTAATCGGCAACCTCGTTAAGACCGTAATGCCTGCAAAGGTAGACAAGGTTCAAGATATCCTTTTTAAAACAGGAACCGCCGAAACCGACACTGGCGTTTAAGAATTTATTACCCAGCCGGCTGTCCATTCCCACTATCCTGGCTACCTCGGTGATGTCGGCATCTGTCTTCTCACAGAGGGCGGAGATGGCATTGATGGAAGATATTCTCTGTGCCAGGAAGGCATTTGCAACCAGCTTGGAAAGCTCACTGCTCCAGATGTTAGAGGTGATGAGAATTCGTTTCATCATTGTTCTTGCGAGACCTTTGAAAATTGTCTTCGAAATGGTTCAAAATCTTTTTTCGACCATTCTAACGCTTACTCCACTGCAAAGGCAACAACTCGCGCTGCGCACTCAAACATTTGCCTTTGTGGACGTTTCGCTTCGCAAAGAATGGTTGCGAAAAAATCTTGCATTAGCTACGCTGAATCTGTGAATTCACCCTTTCTGAAGCCAATTTTCAGTCTCGCAAAGCTCTCTCTCGCTATGACAGAAGACAAGGGTATTTGTTTTTGTAGTAATTTTTTTGCATTTCTGTTACAGAATTTAAATATAAAAAATATCTATATGTCAATAAAAATCGTAGTTCCCCTGGACAGGTGGTCATGCGGTCTCTGAGGTGAGCTTATGCAGGCAACAGATAAGGCTCCACGGAAAGGTACCTTGTATGTGGTGGCGACCCCCATCGGGAACCTGGAGGACATTACCCTGCGGGCAATAAGGATTCTCAGGGAAGTCCAACTTATAGCCGCTGAGGATACCCGGAGGACTAAAAAGCTTTTGCATGCCCATGAAATCCATACCCCCCTGACCAGCCTTTACGATCAAAATGAAGGCAGAAAAAGCAGTTTTTTAATTTCTAAAATGAATGAGGGAATGGATGTGGCCTATGTGTCAGATGCAGGGACACCAGGGATATCAGACCCGGGATATGTATTGATCAATCAGGCGCTTGTGAACGCCATCAGGGTTGTTCCCATTCCCGGTGTGTCGGCCGTTATCACCGCGCTGAGTGTCTCCGGCTTGCCAATGAATAGTTTTGTGTTCGACGGGTTTTTGCCTTCAAGACCTGTCAAACGAAGGCAATTTCTCATGTCCCTGAGGGATGAGACGAGGACTCTGGTCTTTTATGAGTCTCCCAAAAGATTGCTGTCAACACTGCGCGATGTGGAAGAGATTATGGGAGACAGGAAAATCGTCGTCTCGAGGGAGTTGACCAAGGTCTTTGAGGAAATATTGCGAGGTCGTGTTGGTGAAGTAATCAGCTTATTGCAGGATAGAGTTGTCAAGGGAGAAGTGACGCTGCTCATCGCAGGAAAGGAAAAGTCGCCATGTTCCGATGACGAGATCCGCGCCCGATTCAAGCAACTGCATGAGAATACAGATCTCACACAGCGTGACATCATAGATACGATCGTCTTCGAAATGGGAGTGTCAAGAAAGAGGGTATACCGGGAGGTGGTTAAAGCTAAAGGTAAAGAACCAATATTTCCTTGAACTGTTTATAGAGGTGTGATAACTCTGCTGCGCATCACCAAATTTTGGAAATTCCCGGCCTGAGGGTAGAAAACTTTGCCTCCCATTGATGGGAATAACCTCATAGATATGAGTGAGAGAAAGGTGGAAAATACTAGTGCAGATATTACGATACCTGCTGATGAGGTGCGTGGCAGAGATATTGGTAGTGACGGGGATAAAGGCAGGATCATAGGTGGGCGATTATTAAGATCAGGTGATAAGATATTTGACCTCGTGGATGTTGTGGAGGAGGGATCCGGGGTAACTTCCCTTTATTCGGGTTTGAATGAGGAGATTGTGGAAAGGGTTTCTCACATTGCGGAAAAGATTGCCCGGGAGATCATACCGGAGATAGCTGAACGGGTAATAAGGGAAGAGATTGAGAAATTGAAAAAAGACGATGATTATGGAAGATAGTACAGGGATAGGAAGAGATGGTCTGATGAAAATTGTAGCGAAGTAACTCCTTCAAGTCAGGGAATTCAGTGATAGTGTGCAAATTTGTACGACTGTTTTTATTGTTGTCAGCGTTGTCTTTTTGGGCAGGATGTGGATCGAAAATACCTCACATGGTCATTCCTAACTATAGTAAAACGGGTACCAGGCTCGTCGCCGTATTGTCTGTGGATAATAAAGCAGGCAATGAAAGGGCAGGCCAGATGCTGCGAGAAAAGGTCCTCTGCGAACTGTATTTTAAGGGTTATCCAAAGATCCCCTTTGATGTGATTGAAGAAAAACTCTCTAAAGTCCATAAAAAAAATAGTGGCTCTAAAAGAGGAAACGTCTCTCCGAAGGTCGTGGGTGAGCTGCTGAATATAGATGCTGTGATGTATTGCACCCTGAATGAGTGCAGGACTTCTTATTCCTATGTTTGGGCCTCTACTGTCATCTCTGTTAACTTTGAACTGCGGAGTGCAGAAACTGGCGAAACGCTCTGGCAGGCACGGTATCGAACTGTCAGAAGGAATTATGGTTTTTCCCGGAAAGACCTTGAAATGAAGTCATGCCAGGTATACGAACCGGCGATTCAGGAAATTGTGGACAGGGCCCTGAAAACCCTTCCTGATGGTCCTGATTCCCTGGGATAGCGTTACAAAAATTCAAGTATGCAAAAATTTGGTTTATTTTGTAAGTTAATGTCCTGTCTGAATGGTGGAGGCGCGAGATGAAGAAGATAATCTTTTTTGTTTTTTCATTTCTCTCGGTTTGTGTTTTAGTTGGTGCGCATCAGGCGGAAGCGAAAAGAGTAATGACATTGAGGATCGGAAAGGGTGAAGCAAAGGTGAACTTCCTTGCCGGGTCGGTACAGGTCCTTCCGGAAGGGGAAAAACAATGGCGTCCCCTGAAGGTTAAAGATGCGCTTCGTGGAGGTGATGAGGTCAGTACCGGGTCTGAGTCGAGACTGGAGCTTGTACTGCCCGACAATTCCTATGTTCGTTTCGCAGACGATTCCCGGTTTAAAATTTTTCAGATTGACTACGGTGATGAGTCAAAACCGAAAAACGTTAAGATTCATGTGGCCGTCGGCAGGACATGGGCTAACGTGAGCGGTGTCTTCAGAGGAAATAGTAGTTTTGCACTGTCCTGCGAGAATGCCGTGGCTGGTGTCAGGGGGACCATTTATCGCATGAACGTCAATGAAAATAAATCAGCACTGGTCAGGGTCTATGATGGGACGGTCTATGTAAGTGGTGGTGGGAAGATATTAGAACCCCCGAAGAAGGTTGGCCCTCCAGAGAAAATTGCTGGACCAAAGCGGATTCCCGGGCCTACAAAGGTCAGCATGGAGGAGTGGACATTTATCATCAAGGCGATGCAACAGATCGTAATCAGGGGAGATGGGACGGCGGAGAAACCACGAGACTTTACCGAAGCGGAAGACCGGGACGAGTGGGTTGACTGGAACAGGTTGAGAGACAACCAGGCCAGACAACAATAAGGCGCAGGGTTGAGTTTATGGTGGTAAATGTGGAATATTAAATGCGCATTACCATTATGTGTCAGAATAATTGATCCATGAACATACCCAATTTTTTGTCGCTTTTGAGGATAATTCTTGTACCGGTAGTGGTTATCTTTCTCATCCAGGGATCCTTTTTAAAAGCCCTTATTTTTATTACCGTCTCGGGAATAACAGATGCCCTCGATGGATTTCTGGCCCGTGTATTAAATCAGCGAACCATCATCGGTTCGTATCTCGATCCGATAGCGGATAAGGCCCTGCTTGTAAGTTGCTTTTTGGCTCTATCTATCATGGATATCATTCCCGGCTGGCTTACAGTCATCGTCATCAGCAGAGATTTTATTATTCTGCTCGGTGTTTCTATTCTCTCTATGATGGCGATCTCTTTTGAAATTCGTCCGGCTTTTGTCAGTAAGGTTACAACAGTTTTGCAGATCCTTACAGTATTTTTTGCCCTTTCATTTAAGTGCCTTCCGGGAAGCTTTGATTATAAGTGGGTTATGCTTCTGTATTGGCTTACAGCCCTGTTTACCATTATCTCCGGATTAAATTACATAGCGAGGGGAGTCAAGTTCATCAATAACCACATGCCATAAAAATTTGGTAAGCGTTCAGCAATCCGAAACCCTAAATTCAAATGTTCCAAACATTTTAGTCATTCGAATTTTGGATTTGTTTAGGATTTAGATATTAGAATTTAGAGTTTGATTTATGTCAACTTATTTATGACTTTCACTATAGAGACTCTTGCAAAAGTCCAATTCTGGTAGCCGCAGGCTTTAGCCTGCGTTTTGTAACATATTGAAAACAAAGAAAACACGCAAACTAAAGTTTGCGGCTACATTTTAATTTCAAAACTTTTGCAATTACCTCTATATAAAGGGAGTAAGAGATGGAATGCCAGAATCTAAAAGCTAACTTAGAACGATGCAATTGCACTTATAAGACATGCGATAGAAAGGGAAAGTGCTGTGAGTGTTTATCATACCACTGGAAGATGAAACAATTGCCGGCATGCGTTTTCCCTCCCGAAGTTGAAAAGACTTTTGATCGTTCTCTCAAGCGGTTTATCTCTATTTATAAAGACAGGGTATAAGAGGGAAGCTTGTTGCCGAGGGCTATCTGTGCCTCTTTCACCGCTGCTCAATCCCGAATTTGACCAGGGCAGCTTCGAAGTCGGAAAAACGATAGGGGAGTTTTTCCTTTTTCCAAATCCGTTTAAGATCAATCAGTATTTTCCTTCTCCCTTCCGCATCCTCCTTTTCCTTAAATCCAGTAAGTCCCAGGTTCCGGGCGGCTTCTACCACTAGAGGGGATGGTAGGGGGTCAGCCTTGCTCCATATTTCTCTGAGTTCTCGGAGGAATATGTTCTCGGTTGATCCTTGCGCCGAAAAGAATCGAAGCGAGAAACCATTTAAATACCTCCTCCGCATTGCCTGATTCCAAGTCAATACCGAGGTCGGCAGAAAATCTGCCTCCCCACCTTTCAATAAGCTCAATAAGCTGCCCCATGGCTTCCTTTTTGCCCATTATGATTGCTTGAATTGCAGTTTATCCACCTCAAGGGTGTTAATGACATCTTTTTTCTCAAGCCAGCCCCGTCGTGCCACTGTAACTCCGAACCTCATAAGGTCTAACTGTTCGGACGAATGCGCATCGGTACCGATGGCAATCCTGATACCCGTATCTTTAGCCCTGCGGACATACACATCAATCAGATCCAGGCGAGCAGGAAATGCATTGATCTCAAGTATCGTTCCCGTACGTCTGGCGGCCTCAAGAACCGCCTCCATATCTACCAGGTACGGTTCCCGTTCTCCTATCAACCTGCCTGACGGATGGGCCAGGATGTCCACATTGGGGTTTTCCATAGCCTTTATTATACGGCCTGTCATGGTACGTTCATCCTGCTGCTGAGCCGAATGCACCGCCGCTACTACAAAGTCACAGTTTTCAAGGATCTTATCCGGGAAATCGAGAGTAGCGTCGGCCCTTATATCCACCTCGATCCCAGCAAATACCGTAAAACCGTCTAGTTTATCATTCAATTCGTGAATTTCATCAATTTGTTTGAGGAGCCGCTCTTCCGATAGCCCTCTCGCTATGCCCAATGACTTTGAATGGTCGGTGATGCCGATGTAACTGTATCCCCTATTTTTTGCAGCTTTTGTCATATCTTCCATGGAGTCTTTCCCATCGCTCCAGTTGGTGTGGACATGGAGATCCCCTCTTAAATCCTGAAGCGATAAAAGATCAGGAAGTGATTCTTGCGATGCGGCCTCTATCTCTCCGGTATCCTCCCTGAGTTCTGGAGGGATGTACTGAAGACCAAGACGGCGATAGAGCTCCTCTTCTTCAAGACAATAGATTTTCTCACCGGAGTTCACATCTTCAAGTTCATATTCACTTAGCTTGTAACCCCTCTGCTGGGCGAGGTTTCTTAATTTAACGTTATGTTCCTTTGAACCGGTAAAATACTGAATGGATGTGCCGAACGATCTTGCTTCGAGTATTCTCAAGTCCACCTGTACCCCCTCTTTTGTGACAATAGAAGCTTTCGTTGTTCCCTTTCCCAGCACCTGTGCTACCGGCGGCATACTTACAAAGGCATTTATTAAACCGAAAGGATTATCATGGATGGCCAGAAGATCTATGTCTCCCACCGTATCTTTACCTCGTCTCATACTCCCGGCAGGCACCAATTTCCCCGTAGTGAGATAATATTGCAAAAAATGGAAGATCTCCTCTACCAACGAATAAGCTTTTCCCAGGGGGATTCTGCCGCTTCTCTCCCGGTACCTTTTAATAGCTTTAATTATATTCTCTTCCTTTGTTTCTCCGAACCCCGGAAGTCCCTGCAATTTATGGGATTTCGCAGCTTTTTCCAGGGAATCCATATCAGTGGTGCCTACCTCCTGATAAACTATCTGAATAGTCTTCGGTCCAATCCCTGGTACTTTCAGCAGTTCTTTAAGGCCCCGCGGTATTTCATTACTGAGTTCCTCATAGTATTCAAGCCTTCCCGTTCTCAGATATTCATCGATCTTTTTAGCAATTGCGGCTCCTATACCCTGTATTGTCTGGAGTTCTTTCTTCGCCCGTATCTCTTCAATATCTGCGCTCAGATTTTCCACAGCCCGTGCAGCTTTACTGTAGGCCCTGATTTTAAAAGGGTTCTCTCCTTTAAGTTCAAGAAGCTCTCCAATATTGTATAATAATTCAGCAACTTCCCTGTTTTTCATTATCTTTTTGATTTAATCCTGTGAAACTTCCCTTTCTGGATAAAAATGTCATCCCGTAACTTTCCCCAGAAGGGGATCTTTCCTCAGTGGGCCTTAACAAACCCTTCGATTTTCTGGTAGTACTGGTCTCCGCCAATCTGCCACAAGTTGTTATGATCAGCGCCGGGGATAATAAAAATTTCTCTATCCTCAGCTCCAGAATTTTCATAGAGCTCTATACCCTCCTGAAGGGGTACAAGTGTGTCAAATTCGGCGTGGATAACTAAGGTGGGAATGTATACCTGTTGAATTTTTGCCTTATTAGAGGCCTCTTCCAATTTACTCCTTAAAGATTCCTCAACCTCGATGCCGAAGAGATCAAAGAGCCGAGAGAAGATATTAGCTCCGCCACTTTCGATAATTAGTCCTTTAATCTCATCCTGGTAATGGTAGGCCAGCTCAATTACGGGGACGCTTCCCAGGGAACGACCCATCAGGAAAAGGTTTTCCCTGCAACCCTCTCTTTTCATTATTCCTTTAAATCCCGCAAAAATAGGGTGGGCATCTCTGATCAAATCGGTGATTGTCGGATGGCCATTACTCAATCCATAGCCCCGGTAATCAACCACAAAAAGATTGATCCCCCGTTGGTTGAAAAGAGGTGCAACCCACTCGTAATCCCCTACTGTTTCTCCATTACCATGAAAATAGAGGAGGGAGGGGAAGTCTCTTTCCTTTAAATAAAACCTGCAGCCGATTTCGATTTTTTCCCCGACCTCAATAAAATGGGTGCTACCTATCCCGGGTACATAAAAATCTCTCCGGGGATAAAAGATAAAACTCAGAATCTCTGGCGTATCCAGAAATGAAAGATCAACATGATGAGACATATTTCCCCCCCCTCTTTAAAATTCTTCACCCTTCAGAGTTTTTCTTTCCCTCTCCTCGTTCAAAATATCCTTGGTATTAAGGGTAACTACTCAGGTTAATAGGGGCAAAGGCTTGAGAGGCACAAAGTTGTCTTGCCTATTTGCTGCTTAATTTCCTGATTAAACAGCTAAGCATTGTACCTCTGTGCCTACCTGAACAGTTACCCTGGATCAAGATTGAGCGGTGTAGATAAGCAGATCTCACACTTGTAAATCTCTAATATCTTTGTCATTGCCCTTCTCCTTGTGTGTTTTGATGTCGTGTCTCCTACCAGTTTTCGGCCAGGAGTTCGAAGTAAGCTTGGGGGTGGTCACAGGCGGGACATTTATCTGGTGCCTCAGTTCCCTCATGGAGATAGCCGCAATTTCGGCAGCGCCAGACCACAGGCTTGGCTTTTTTGAACACTGTGCCTCCTTTAATATTGGCCAAGAGGTCAAGGTAGCGTTTCTCGTGTTGCTTTTCGGCCACAGCAATCGCCTCGAATATCGAGGCGATATCCTTGAAACCTTCCTCCCGGGCAACTCTGGCAAATGAGGGGTACATGTCCGTCCATTCATGGTTTTCCCCTGCCGCGGCAGCCTTGAGATTTTCCGCTGTTTTTCCTATGACCCCCGCAGGAAAAGCCGCCGTTATCTCCACATCCCCTCCTTCGAGGAGCTTGAAGACCCTCTTGGCGTGCTCCTTTTCCTGATTGGCCGTCTCCTCGAAAATGAAGGCAATCTGCTCAAATCCTTCCTTCTTTGCCTGGCTGGCAAAGTAGGTGTAGCGGTTGCGCGCCTGCGACTCACCGGCAAAGGCGGTCAGCAGATTTTTCTCTGTCTTGCTCCCCTTAAGTTGCATATACATCCTCCTTTTCTTTAAAACAGTCGTAATTGAATGGTCTTTCCTATAACCCCTTTCTCTCTTTGTACAGCCAGCCGCCAAACAGACATTGCGGATCAATCCTCTAAAGCGGCAAGGCGCTTCCCTATCTTCCTGCCAAGCTGACAGCACGCCTTTAGAGCCTCTTTATGAGGGACAAATTGAGTTTTTACACCCGGATCAATGAGTTCGAATTTCATCTCTTCCAATTCCCTGTTAATGATCTCCATTGCTTCACCGCTCCAGCCATAGGAACAAAAGGACGATTTTATCCGGGCGGACAGCATTCACAATTCAACTCACGATTTCCTTCAGAAGATTATCATCTACCCGCCTAATCTTTTTTAACCCAACTTCATGGCTGCAAAAAATAATTGTGTAAAATCAACATGTTATGGTTCATTGGGGCCACGTTTTGACACTACAGATTGATTTTTTAGACGATAGTCTTAATCCGTCTGCCCACTTGATAAGAGAGATTCAAGGCATCATAGATCTTCTTATGATACGCCTCCGGTCGGGATGATTTTCGGATATAGATCACCCTGCCGTCCTGTCTCTTTAGTAATGTTGTGACTCTCACATGGGTGGACAAACCTTCACGAAGGGTCTTCCAGGAGTCATGGATACCCTTTTGCCGGAGCTTGAACCTGATGGTGTGTAGGATATGGTAGGCAAGGACGGTAATAAATAGATGCCCATCAACCCTGTGTTCTCTCTGGTGATGGACAGGTCTTAACCCTAACTCCGATTTCATACACCGGAAGGCATCTTCAACATCTGTCAGCATGTTGAAGATGTTCCATATCTGTTGCTCTCTGAAATCTTCCCTGTTGGTGCGGATCCAATAGATGCCATCGGTGTCTTCCGTTTCCTTCTGATGCCAGGTGATGGCAGTAACCCTGTTCTTCTCGTCTTTCTCCATAGCGATGTCATACCTGTGGGCGATCATTTTGAACTTCTCCTTCAGACGACCAATCTTCTCTATCACCTTCTCGTAGCGTTTGGTGCCGTTCTTCCTGGAAAGGGCTGCCTGTAACTTTTGGAGTTCGAACTCGAAGCGCTGCTGAAAGAGGTTCCTTAGACCCCTTTCCTTCTCCTGTTTTCCTGTGGAATGATATACCAGCTCGACTTCGCCTGTTTCATCATGCCTCACCAGGGCTGCCTTGACTATCCGATCTCCATCTTCTTTCACCGTGACCATGTTTTCCGGAAGGGGTTTCTTTTTACCACGCAGGACGACCAGGTAGTCGTACTGATGATCCTTAAGCCACCGGATATTCTCTCCTGTAGCAATACCCGCGTCCATCACAACCACCGGTTTAAACATGGTATTGGAGGAAAGACCCTGGATCATCCGCTGCATGGTCTTTGGCTCACTCACATTGCCCTCAAACATCTGGCTTCTCTTCGGGAAACCACCATCATCTAGGACAAGCCCCAGCGTAACCAGGGGACAGTCGTTTCTCTTTTCCTTTGACCAGCCAAAGCGTGCCTTGTCGTTGTATCTGCCGGAACCCTCGAAAAAGGTATTGGTCAGATCGTACAGGACGATCTTTTCTTTTAAGGTAAAAAGGCTCCGTTCCTTCACAGAGAGGTGTTCCTCAACAGCCCTTTTGTACCTGATAAGCATGTCCGCTGCCTTATAGACCTGATCCTGGGACAGCGTACTGAAATCTGCCCCCAAAAGCTCATCGATACCGCTGATATGCTTGAGCCACAGATGGGTGGCCCTTTCCGAACCCGGATAGATCAATCTGCCGGCAATCACCCCGATGGCAACATCCATACGGGGTTTGCTGAACCCTAATTCCTCAAACTTTCGGTTCAGTTCAAGTTCCCTGATGGTCTCATAGACCACATGCTCAGCCCCAACCTCACGGACATCTTCATCCCCGATGCTATTGACATCAACCATCTGGTAATCAGGGAGATGATAAGAATCATTCTTTTCACCGACAAGAGACGATCTCCGGCGAATAATCCTTCTCGCATAAACCCTGGCAAGGGTTTCAATCTCCTCAGGACAATCGAATAAGCGCTCCTGACCGGAGATGATCTCAGGAACCCGCCTGGCCAGATCTCTCCACTGCCCTTCAGGCAAGTTGAAGTCGGTTCCGAGATTGAGAATCTCCCGTTGTCTCGGTCCCCGTTCTGTACGGAAGGACTCAACAAGTTTGTACGTATAATATCTGGATCCGTTCTTTGGATCGGTGTGGGGGACTTTGCGAATAAACATAGGTAAAATATATCAGAAAAAAACAGTATGTCAACGTGGAGGCATCGTAGCCCCTCCTCTGAGTTGCGGTGATATACATGGGCATATATAAAAGGCTGGGGAGCACTGAATGTCCAACTTACCCTATCGCAAAAATTTTACTTGTACACCCTCAATTTTATTGTATAGTTTAACTTTCAGAGCTTGTCAACTTTCCCGATGCTCACCCAGGATCGGCGTCGAAAAACCTGGAAGACAATCGAGTAATAACCTGTTTTGGCTGAAAGCCGACAACTGAGAGCCGAACGCTTACAAAAAATTAAAGGAGTTGAAAATGAAGGCAGATGACAGGAAAAAGATCAGGGTCTTACTTACCAAATCTCAACTGGACGGTCATGATCGCGGGGTAAGGTATCTCGCGAGGAAATTGAGGGAGGCCGGAATAGAGGTCATCTTTACAAGATACAGAAGTCCCGGTGAAATAGTAAATTCGGCGCTGCAGGAGGATGTTGATGCGATCGGGATCAGTTTCTCCGTGGGGGGACATGCCGTCATCAGCGGGAAGGTGATTAAATCCCTGCAAGAGAAGGGGATGGGCAACATCCCTCTTATCATCGGCGGTATAATACCCGGAGATGATATGCCTGAACTCCTAAGAATTGGTGTTTCCGGTGTCTTTGGCCCGGGATCACGCGCCGGCGAGGTCGTTGAACACATAAGAACCCGCGTAGCCAAGGATCTCTAAAAGAAATCAGATAAGGAGGAATCCCATGTTTACCAGAGACACTCTCGAAAAGGACAGGGAATTACAGGAGCGATGGAAGGAAAAATATCAAAAACTGTATAAAGACATGAAATTCAAGGCTGCCACCGCCTCGGGAATCCCGGTGAAACCTTTCTATACTCCCTCCGATATCGAGCATATCACCTTCGGCGAGATCGGTGCGCCGGGAGAGTATCCTTACACACGGGGGATATACCCCCTCCAGTACCAGTTTCAACCCTGGGTAAATCAGATGAGCCTCGGTTACGGTCTCCCTGAACAGACGAGGGAAAGGATGGAGATGTTAAAAGATGCCGGGATGAAAGGGTATTTCGGCGCGCAGTCGTATAATCTCCCCCATGATCTTGTTTCCAAGGCGGGCCTTGACCCGGATTCTCCCGAGGCGAGGGGCCTCGTGGGACGGGGCGGCGTCAACATAAGCACTATTGACGATCTGGAGAGGCTCTTTCATGATATCCCTCTAAATAAGACCCAGATTGTGCAGAATATAGGAAGCGCCACCATGGTGGGATTGGCCATGTTTATTGTCTATGCCGAGAGGAGGGGATTTTCGAGAGAGGAGTTGGGCGGCAACAGTATGAACTGGCTTTACAAGGCGCCGTTTGTTGATTATGCCATGTTCCCGCCGAAGAGCGCCTTTAAGCTGATGGTGGAGTTCATAAAGTTCTGCCGGAGCAACATGCCCAGGTGGAATACGACCAATATATGCGGTTATTTTGTGGAAGAAGCCGGCGGAAATGCCATTCAGGAAGCCGCCTTCAGCATAGCTACGGGGATTGCCATTACGGAAGAATGCATCCGGGCAGGTCTTCACCCCGATGAGTTCCTGCCCCGCTTTGGTTTCCAGTTCGCCCAGGGGAATGATTTTCTTGAAGAGATAGCAAAAATCAGGGCGATAAGGAAAATATGGGCTAAAACCAACCGGGAGAGGTTCGGATGTAATGACCCGAAATCCCTGCAGGTGAGGATGCACATCCATACCTCCGGCTGTTCTCTCATGGCGCAGCAGCCGCTGGTTAATGTCGTGCGTGCGGCCTTTCACACATTAGGAGCTATCCTGGCGGGCACCAATGCCATTCATACATCAGCCTACGACGAGGCGCTGGGATTGCCGACGGAAGAGGCCGCTACCCTCGCTTTAAGGACACAACAGGTCGTCCTTCACGAAACCAGCATCCCGAATGTCTCCGACCCCCTGGCCGGTTCCTATTATGTGGAATGGCTTACCAGTAAGATTGAGGAGGAGGCAAACAAGCTTATAGAGAAGATAGACCAGATAGGATACATTAATGCCTGGGAAACGGGCTGGTTTAAAGATGAGCTGGCAAAATCGGCCTATAAATGGCGCGAGGAGATGGATAACGGTGAGAGGATCGTTGTGGGAGTGAATAAATACGTCTCTGACGAGGAACGAAAGGTGCCGGTATTCAAGATTGATCCAAAGATAGAAGAGACGGCGGTGGAAAGGGTAAAGAAATTCAGGGAGCAACGGAACAATGCAAGGACAAAGGCAGCCTTGGAAAGACTGAGGGATGCGGCCAGGAGGGTGGACGAAAACTGGCCGCAGGGAGGCGATTTAATGCCTGCCATTATCGAGGCGGCAAAAGCAGACGCCACCCTGGGAGAGATGCAGGGTATCTTGAAGGAGGTATTCGGCTGGGGGTACGCTTATTGAGGAGTAGGACGGAGAGGTGTGAGTAAGGCTTAGGAGCCGTTGCCGGCAACTTTGTTTTACGGGACCTCGCCCTCCTCCCAGGCGATTTCCTCTATTTCCGGAAGCTCCTGAAATTTTCTCACAATATCTCCCCAGTTCTTGGATTCCCTGCCGAGCAATCGCAAACGATAGGTCCTGGTCCGGGAGGGAATACTCTGTTGGAAGTTGACAAACTGGATGTGGAACTCGTGGTATGCGGAAAGTATCTTTCTAATTTCCTCGAGATGACGATGCACCCCCCGGAATTTTAAAATAAGAATTGTATATTCATCATGGGGGACTAACGTCTTTATGCGGAGGGCATAGAGGATCAAAAGGCTCAACAACGTGCAGTAAAGGGCGGGGAAGATATAACCGGCGCCCACGGCGAGACCAATACCTGTCACCAGCCAGAGACCAGCGGCAGTGGTAAGCCCCTTGACGGAACCTTTTCCTTTGATGATGGCCCCGGCTCCCAGAAAACCCATACTTGCAATGGCGTAAGAAGCTATCCGGCCAGGGTCGAGACGCACAGTGGTATAAGCATTGAGGTGGCGAAAGAGTTCTTCCATATGGAGGGAGAGCATCATCATCAGACACGCCCCCAGAGAGACCAATAGATTGGTACGGATACCAGCGGCCTGGCCGTGAGACTCTCGCTCAAAGCCAATGGCCCCTCCCATTAGAGCGGCGAGGATTAATTTACCCAACTCCATTAAGGCTTCATGAAAGTTAAAATCAAACATCTTTGAGGTTACTCCTTTCCATAAAAGAAGTTTTTCATATATGATGTAACCACAGGCTTCAGTCTGCGATGTGGATGTGCGATGCAAAAACCCGATTCCTATTTTTTTCTTATGCCCAGGTTACCGGATTGTCAACAAAAATTATTGATCGTACTCTACCAGGTTGCTTTGCCGTACGCATTTTGCTATGAAGATGGGTACAGGTGATAAAATAAGAGGAGAACAGATGGCAGACAGGATAGAAATCGGTTTTAAAGAGGGTGTCAGGGATGCCCTCGGTGAAAAGGTCAGAAGAAGGATCGTTGAGCATCTCCAGATCCACATTGATGAGGTGGAGACTATCGAGGTCTATACCATTGACGGCCAACTCACCGGGGAGGAGCTGAAAAAGGTTGCTACCGGCCCCCTTTCCGATCCCATTATTCATGATTTTGCCATCAACATGGGACTGGCCGACCGTTTTGACTGGTTGATCGAGGTAGGTTTCAAGCCTGGTGTCACAGATAACGTGGGAAAGACGGCAAGGGAGGCCATAGAACTTCTCCTGGGAAAGCCATCGGAGCACCTTGCCGGGGTTTATACCTCCAGGCAGTATGTGATCAGAGGTCCGATCGGCAGGACTGATGCGGAAAAGATCGCCTCTGCCCTCCTTGCCAATGAACTCATCGAACGCTATGAAATTGTAAACGGCAGGACATGGGATAGGGAGAAGGGGATGACCCCTTATGTGCCACGAGTGGTGGTCGCTGACCTGCCGAAGACGGAAGAGATTGGCCTGGATGTGGACGATCAGTCGCTATTACGGATCAGCAACGAGAGGGTCCTGGCCCTGAATCTCGAGGAAATGAAAGCTCTCCGTGATTACCTGAAAGATGAGGCGATCGTGAGGGAGAGGAGAAAAGTCGGTCTCGGTGAGAAAATGACCGATGCCGAGCTGGAATGTCTCGCCCAGACCTGGTCCGAACACTGTAAACACAAGATATTTAACAGTCTCATCACTTACAAAGATGAGCATGGCAGAATCATCAGGATTAATTCCCTCTTCGACAGTTATATAAAGAGGGCTACGACGGAAATCAGGGAGCGTCTGGGCGCCAATGACTGGTGCCTCTCTGTCTTTGCCGATAATGCCGGCATCATTAAATTCAATGATGACCGTAACCTGGTCTTCAAGGTAGAGACCCACAATTCTCCCTCGGCCCTCGATCCCTACGGCGGCGCCCTTACCGGGATCGTCGGTGTGAACAGGGACCCATTTGGTACGGGAAAGGGGGCAAAACTGATCTTCAATACCGATGTCTTCTGCTTTGCCCCTCCCACATATGCAAAACCCCTGCCGAAGCGGATTCTCCACCCGCGGCGTATCTATGAAGGTGTTCGAGAAGGGGTGGAACACGGGGGAAACAAGAGCGGCATCCCCACAGTCAATGGATGCATTGTCTTTGACGAGCGTTATCTGGGAAAACCCCTTGTCTATTGTGGAACAGGGGGGATCATGCCTTCCCGTATCCGGGGAGAGCCAACACACACGAAAGAGGTTCTGCCTGGCGATCTGATTGTCATGACCGGCGGCAGGATCGGCAAAGACGGTATCCACGGGGCGACCTTTTCTTCGGAAGAACTGCATGAGGGTTCCCCTGTGACCGCTGTCCAGATCGGTGATCCCATCACCCAGAAGAAGATGACCGATTTCCTCCTGGTGGCAAGAGATCAGGGGATATATCGTTGTATTACCGATAACGGTGCCGGCGGCCTCTCCTCGTCGGTGGGTGAGATGGCCCGCCTCTCCGGTGGCTGTGAGATGGACCTGAAAAAGGCACCCCTGAAGTACGCTGGCTTGAACCCCTGGGAAATCCTCATCTCCGAATCTCAGGAGAGGATGACCTTAGCGGTAGACCCGAGCAAGGTGAATGCATTTCTTGCACTGGCCAGGAAGATGGATGTGGAGGCTACCGTACTCGGCAGATATACCGATGCGGGAAAGTTCCATGTCCTGTATGGGGATAAAACGGTAGCCTATCTGGAGATGAATTTCCTCCATGAAGGGCTTCCCCAGATGCAGTTGCACGCAAAGTGGTTGTCACCCCAACACAAAGAGCCGGATTTTCCAGAGCCGGAGGATATGGGGCAGGCCCTGAAAGATATGCTCTCCCGGTTGAATATATGCAGCAAGGAGTCTGTTGTCAGACAGTACGACCACGAGGTCCAGGGAGGTAGCGTGATCAAACCCCTGGTGGGTGTTGCCAATGACGGGCCTTCCGATGCTGCGGTGATCCGCCCCATTCTCGATTCCTTTGAAGGGATTGTGGTAGCCAACGGTATCTGTCCCCGTTACAGCGATATTGATACCTATCACATGGTGGCCTGTGCCATTGATGAGGCTATAAGAAACTGCCTCGCCGTGGGCGGCGCCCTCGACCGGATGGCCGGGCTGGATAATTTCTGCTGGTGTGATCCGATCCAGTCGGAAAAGACGCCCGACGGCGAGTATAAGCTGGCCCAGCTTGTCCGGGCGAACATGGCCCTTTACGATTACACGACAGCCTACGGTGTCCCCTGTATCTCGGGGAAAGACAGTATGAAAAACGACTACCAGATCGGAGGGATAAAGATCTCGATCCCTCCCACCCTCCTGTTCTCTGTTATCGGAAAGATGGAGGATGTGAGACGGGCCATCACGATGGATGCCAAGGAGTCAGGTCATCTCGTCTATATCCTTGGTACTACCTATCCTGAACTCGGTGGTTCCGAGTGGTACGCGATGCACGGCTATATCGGGAATCGGGTTCCGAAGGTCAAGGCGAAAGAGGCTAAGAGGCTGTATGAGGCCCTGAGCCGGGCTATCCAGGCGGGGCTTGTGGCTTCCTGTCATGACATCTCTGATGGGGGGCTCGGTGTTGCCCTTGCCGAGACTGCCTTTGCCGGCGGATTGGGCATGACGATAGACCTGGCCCTCGTTCCTGCGGAGGGGATCGACCGGGATGACATCCTCCTCTTTTCGGAGTCCCAGAGCAGATTTGTCGTCACGGTCTCCCCCGCCTTAAAGGAACGCTTCGAAGAGATGATGGAAAGTTGCACCACTGTAAGCCAGATCGGGGTGGTACTTTCCGAAAGCCTGTTAAAGATAAGCGGCATCAGGGGAGGACGGATTATCGAGGAGGACATCGTCCATTTAAAGGCTCTGTGGCAGAAACCGCTTTTACTTGACACTGCCATTTTTTAATGTGATTCTTACGGGCATGGACCACGTTATTGTACTTAATCTTGAGTAGCGTTTTTAAAGAATCTTGTTGGACACTTTCAAAAGTTACCACAAAATCACGAGGGGTTTGAGGAAGGAGAAGACAGATGAAAAGATTTAAGTTTGGTGGGGTTCTCGGCCCCATCGCAATCTTACTTCTGCTACCCATCAGCAACGGTCATGCCAACATTACGGAACCCGGGGCGGTTGGCGCAAGGGGGATGGGTATGGCAAGCGTGGTGGCGAACCCGGACGATCCGATTGCCGCTTTCTACTATAATCCCGCAGGACTTACGAGGATCGAAGGCGAAAATATAGCAGGAGGAGCTGAGGTTGTTTTTGTTCGCATGAATTACCGGAACAGGGAGGGATATAATCAAAGAAATCACGTGACGGCGCCGATACCGTTTTTTGGCTATACTACCGACAGGGCCAAGCCGGTGGTGCTCGGCATCGGAATCTACAGCACATTAGGGGTGGGATTTAATTTCTATAAGGATCCTGCCCACGGTATCTATGATGATATTGAATCCTCGGCAGGGGTCATGTATTTGGCACCTACCATCGCCTACCGAATAAACCCCCGTCTTGCAGTAGGGTTTGAACTGAACATCGGGTATGGAGCAGCGGAGTTTAACCAGCCTTTACGGGATCCTGTAACCGGCACTCCCCTGGGGATGTACCTGGAAACAGAAGCCGACGGATTTGGCTATGGCTGCACTATCGGGCTTCTTTACGAACTCACTCCTTCATTAACAGCTGGTCTCAACTGGCGAAGCCCCATGAAAACTTCCCTAGAGGGGGACGCCAAATTAGGGGGAATAGATGGCAGTGTAGATATCGATCTCTACTGGCCCCAGATGGTCAGCCTGGGCCTGGCCTATAAGCCGAATCCAAGGCTGACCTTCAGTGCCACCGCAAAGTGGGCGGATTGGACATATCTCGACAAATCAGAATTCCGGTTCAGAGGCCTTCCCCTCCCGAATCAGCCCTTGGTCAAGGATTCGAGGGATACGATGAGGTATTCCGCCGGGGTGGAGTACAGGTATAATGATAAGATCGTCCTGCGCACCGGTTATGAGTATGATGAACACTCCGTTGATTCGAAATATCTCTCCCCTCTCCTTGCCGATGTGAATTTCCACATGTTCTTCGGTGGCATAGGCTTCGAGTCGGGCAACTGGAAAGCCGATCTCTTCTTTGTTTATACGGCTGTTATTGATAGAGAGAATACGGAGAGCTTGGTAGGGTATCCCAATGGAGAAGTATCGGGGAATGTACCGGTACCGGGCTTTGAGATAAATTACCGTTTCTAATCCCACAATATATGCTCTGGTTTCGCGAGTTGACTTTATTCGATACTTAACCGGACAGTAGTGATTTCATGCGAAAAAATCTTGTGTTTGCCCTTAAGTTACAATGAAGTTTATTACAGATGCTAACCTGGGAAAACTGGCTAAGTGGCTGCGGATCTTAGGGTACGATACCACTTTCTATACCGGCAATGCGGATCGAGACTTTTTAAGGAAGGCCCAGAGGGAAGGAAGAATTGCCCTGACAAGAAAAAGGGATCTGGCGAAAAGAGAATTTTCGGGTCGGTTGTTTGTCATTCAAAATGACCACGTCCAGGATCAGATCAGAGAGGTAATGGAGGAATTTTCCCTCCATCCTCAACCGGAGAGGTTGTTCACCATCTGCCTTAAATGTAATGAGGAATTAGAAAAAGTTCCCAAGGGGGAGATTGCCGGCATGGTCCCTCCTTACGTTTTTGAAAATTGCTCCCAATTTCACAGATGTCCCCGATGCAGAGGGATCTTCTGGCCCGGTACTCACAGAGATAATATCCATCATTTTTTCAAGACGCACATTCAGCCTCATCACCCCTGATCTTCTCCACGGCGTGTTTCAAGGCGGGGAGGATGACCGCCAGATTTTCCCGGACACCTTTCGGGCTGCCGGGGAGATTAACAATCAACGAATGGCCTCTTATTCCCACTACAGCCCTCGATATCATCGCATGCGGTGTAATCGTTGCGCTTTCCCGCCGCATCGCTTCTGCCATACCGGGTACTTCTCTTTCGATTACCTCCAGGGTGGCGTCTGGCGTTACATCCCGGGGACTGACGCCTGTGCCACCCGTTGTCACGATCAGATCAAGCTTTCTTCTATCGGTACATTCGATGAGCGTTTCTTTAATCTGCTCTTTTTCGTCAGGAATGATCATGGTATGGGTGACATTTATGGTAGCATCTGTTAGCATTCTGATGATCTCCTGACCGCTTTTATCTTCCCGTTCTCCCCGTGCCCCTCTGTCGCTTATCGTGATAACCCCGGCATGAATTAACATTACTTTACTCTTCCTTCTTCGAGGCGGCGATGATTCTCTCGGCAATAGGAGGTGGAACCTCTTCATAATGGGAGTGCTGGTAGGTGAAGGTCCCTCTCCCGCTGGTCATTGATCTCAAGTCTGCTGCATAGTTCAGAATCTCGGCGAGAGGGACCTGTCCCTTCACTATCTGATGCGCTCCTCTCGTATCCATGCCAGAGATCCTGCCACGCCTGCTGTTCAAATCACCGATGACGTCACCCATATACTCATCAGGGATCTCGATCTCGATATTGACAATCGGTTCCAGAAGGGTTGGCTGGCATGCCAGAACGCCTTTCTTGAATCCCATCGATCCAGCTATCTTAAAGGCCATCTCCGATGAATCAACAGTATGGTACGAACCATCAACGAGGGTAACCCTCACGTCCACAATGGGGTAACCGGCGAGGACCCCTTCCCCCAGGGCCTCGATGATACCCTTTTCGACAGCAGGTCTGTACTGTTGTGGTATAATGCCTCCTACGATCCTGTCAACAAATTCGAAGCCCATCCCTCTTGGGAGTGGTTCAAGCTCCAGCCAGGTATCACCGTACTGCCCCCTTCCCCCTGATTGTCTTTTATACTTTCCCTGAACTCTCGTTTTTCCTTTAATTGTTTCTTTATAGGGGACTTTGGGTGTCTTTAAATTGACCTCCAAACCGAATTTCCTCCGCATTTTTTCCACCGCCACTTCGATGTGAACCTGCCCCAGCCCGGAGAGGATCATCTCCTTGGTCTGTTCGTCCCTGTGAAAGGTAAGGGAGGGATCCTCCTCAATCAACCTGTTGATAGAAGATACGATCTTTTCTTCATCCCCTCTCGTTTTAGGTTCCACGGCAAAAGAGGTAACAGCAGGAGGAGGAACGACCTTTTCGTAAACGATAGGCGATTTTTCGTCGCAGACGGTGTCTCCTGTCGCTGTCTCCTTTAATTTGGCCACGGCGGCAATGTCTCCCGGTACAAGGGAGCCGGCAGGTTGCTGGTTTTTCCCTTCCAGAAAAAAGATATTTCCGAACCGTTCACTGAACTTTCGGGACGAGTTGTAGATGTTGGAGTCTGACCTTACCGTTCCTGAATATACCCTGAATAGAGTCAGGCGACCGGCATAAGGATCGGCAATAGTTTTAAATACCATGGCGGAGAAAGGAGCAGATTCCTCAGGAGACCTTTTTTCCACCCCCCCCGTATCCGGCTTCTTTCCTGCCACCGGTCCACGATCTACCGGTGAGGGGAGATAGGCGACTATCATTTCCAGCAACGGTGTAACACCGATATTTTTTATTGCTGATCCGCATGCAATCGGAATCAGGGCGCCTGAGACGACACCTTTTTTCAGGCCGGTCTTCAGGTCGTCGAGACCGAGTTCTTCCCCTTCTAAGTATTTATCCATCAATTTTTCATCAGATTCAGCAATATCTTCCACCATTGTTTCTCTGTATTTTTCAACACGGTCCATCATATCGGCGGGAATGTCTTCCAACCTGTAACTTCCCTTTGGATCGTCAAAGACCAGGGCTTTCATCGCCATGAGGTCTACAACCCCTTTAAACGATTCTTCCACACCTACGGGAAGAAAAAGAGGGGTCGCTTTTATCCCCAACCGGTTCTTTATGCCCTCAACAGCCTTGAAGAAATCTGCCCTTTCTCTGTCCATTCTATTGATATAAACGATCCTCGGGAGTTTAAACTCATCAGCGTATTTCCACACCGTCTCCGTCTGAAATTCAACCCCCCCGACAGCATCTATTAAAATGATGGCGCCATCAACAATACGGAGGCAGTTTTGGGTATCATAGGTAAAATTGGAATCCCCCGGTGTGTCAATGATATTGATCCCGTGCTTTTCCCAGTCAAAGAAATTAGTTGCCGCACTGATCGAGATATGCCTCTTCTGTTCCTCCGGTTCAAAATCCATGCAGGAAGTCCCTTCGTCTACCCTCCCCGGCCGGTCTGATTTACCGGCGATGTAAAGAAAAGACTCACAGAGGGATGTTTTTCCGGTTCCCCCATGTCCCACGATGGCCACATTTCTTAAAGATTTAACCTCGTATTTTGCCATGGAAACTCCTTTCTGGATAACAATAAATGTAACTATTCAGGTAGGCACAAAGGCTTGAGAGCACCAAAGGCACAGAGTCGAGAGATCTGAAGAGAATGAGTTGCTTAAGTTCCCATAAAATGTTTACAAAGCGGTATTTGGACAGGTTGTGTCCTCTATTCCGATCGTATTCCTACAACTTTGTGCCTATGTGCCTTTGTCTCTTTGTGCCTGAGCAATTACCTTTAACCTATCTTCTCTTCTCCCGTCAAGACAATTTTCCGGGCGCACAGGCAGGCACGACAACTTTGTGCCTCTCAAGCCTTTGCCCTTCTGGGCTATTATAAAGTGATTGACACAAGCCTTTGATAAAGGTAATAATTCACCGGACACTTACAAATCCATGAATAAAATTTGATGGGGGTAGACAATGGCAAAAGGGAAGATCAAGAGGGTATTGATAGCTAACAGGGGTGAAGTCGCCCTGCGTATCATAAGAACAGTCAGGGAATTGGGACTTACCGCCGTGGCGATATATGAAAAACCGGACAGTGAAGCCTATTTTATCAGGTCGGCCGACGATGCGATCATGATCGGTGACGGTCCGAGGAAAGATTATCTCGATATTGACAGGGTCATATGGGCGGCACGAAAAAGTAACGCCGATGCCATTCATCCCGGTTATGGATTTTTATCCGAAAATCCCGATCTTTCCGTAGCATGTGAAGAGGCCGGGATCATTTTTATCGGTCCTCCTCCCGAGGCCATGCGAGATCTGGGAAATAAAGTAACCGCAAGGAAGATCATGGCCAGGGCCAATATCCCCCTTATACCCGGTACGGATAACCTGTCTCCCGGAGAAGCGGGGATAAATGAAGCCATTGCCTTTGGCAAAAAATACGGCTATCCCTTGATGTTAAAGGCATCGTCGGGTGGCGGCGGTAGAGGGATTAGGAAGGTCACCGATGAGATAGAGCTTCTGAATCAGTTACCTCTGGCAAGATCAGAGGCCCTTTCCTCCTTCAATGACGACAGCATTTATCTGGAAAAATGTATTGAGGTTCCTCGACATGTGGAGATACAGATCCTCGCCGATTGTCATGGAAACATTATCCATTTGGGTTCCCGGGACTGCTCCATTCAACGGAGGCATCAAAAACTGCTCGAGATTGCCCCGGCTGAACTCCCCGACGATGTCCTGAAAGCCATGTATGAAAATGCCATCAGGGTTGTTAGGGAGGCCAATTACACGAATGCGGGGACGGTTGAATTTCTCGTTGATTCCCACACAAACGAATTCTGGTTCATGGAAGTGAACACGAGATTACAGGTAGAGCATACGATCACGGAAGCACTGACCCTGATAGATATTGTCAGGGAACAGATACGAATTGCCGAAGGTCATGCCCTCGATATACCGCAGGAGCGGATAAACCTGGTGGGCAAGGCAATTCAGGTAAGGATCAACGCCGAAGACCCCCAAAATAATTTTATGCCGGAGGGGGGGAAAATTGTGGAAGTCTATCAATCGCCGGGCGGTCCGGGGGTTAGACTTGATGGCGGTGTCTATCAAGGATTCAAGATCCCTACCGAATACGATTCGTTGATGGTAAAGATGACCATCCGTGGGTACAACTGGGAACAGACGATACAGAGGCTGAAAAGGGCGTTGAACGATTTTTTGATTGTCGGTCCCAAAACTACAATTCCCTTTTATCTTGCCATCTGTGATGAACCTGATTTTAAAGCGGGAAGGTTTGATACGGGGTACCTGGACACGCACCCGGAGATTTTCAACTATCCGGAACCAGAACGGGAGATTGCTAAACTTGCCAGGGTGATTGCGGAAATTCATGTAAGAAAAACAAACCCTTACACTTATTAGTCGTATGTCGTATGTCGTATGTCGTAAGTCATAAGTCATAATATAAAAGACGTAAGACGTATGACATGACATAAACGGAGATCAATGTAATGAAAATATCAAGACAGACTTACGATGAAAGAATAACCCCCAAGGAATTGAAGGAAAAAGGGGTTCGTCATATTATCGAGAAGATCAGAAATACAAATGGTTACTATGTTACCAATACGGAAAGGGACCTCTCCCAGTCAGATCTTAAAAACCGGATCATGCCCCGTACCCAGCTCTTAGTTGCCGAACAGAGAAACGACGCCGGCTATTTTTCCATAGAAATATCCGGTGGCGCCTCCGTTCACGTGGACATGCTGAGGAAGCAGATCAATCCCCTGGAAAAATTGCAGATCTTAAGCGCCAGTATGCCTGACACATTATTTCAGACCCTCTGTCGCGGGATCAATCTGTTCGGTTACCGGCCCTATCCGGAAAATGTGATTCGTTTAACAGTGCGAAGTTTCGCCCGGTATATCCATGTATGGCGGGTATTTGATTTTCTCAATTACATACCGAATATGATCCCCGTCTTTGAAGAGGTGAAGGCGGCAGGATGTATCTTAGAACCGGCGATATGCTTTTCCACCGGACCGGAGCATACAGACGAATTTTATGTAAAAAAGGTGGGAGAGATCCTCGAGGTAACCGGAGACGATATTATTCTCTGCATAAAAAACCACGGGGGATTGGGAACACCCAGACGGATCGGCAATCTCGTGAAGGCGATCCTGGGGAAATACCCCGATCTTATTATTCATTATCACGGACACAACACAGACGGCAATGATATCGGAAGAATTGTGGAGGCGGTGCTCTCCGGCGCCAAAATTGTGGATGCAGGAGACCATGCCTTCGTCGGTTTCTACGGCCCCCCTCCCATACTGACCGTGGTGGATACCCTTGATGAATACAGATACCACGCCGCTGGCCTTGACCGGCAGGCTGTCATTGATACGTCCAATGTCTTACGAAGGGAAAGGGAATACTATAAGGATTTTGAGTCCCAGTTTTTCGGATTTGATCCCACCGTGCAGATACATAAACTCCCCGGGGGAGCCACAGGTTCAAGTTTTGAACAGGCCCTCAAGGGAGAGTTCCTACACTTGATGCCGGAAATCCTGCAAAATGAACTGCCGAAGGTTCAAGTAGAGCTGGGAAACTGGTGGAGTGTAACACCTGGTTCCCAGATCCTCTGGACAACGGCGGTCAACAACGTCCTGAAGAAGGCGAGATATAAAGACGCCAGTGACGATCTGAAGAATCTGCTGCTGGGCAGATATGGTGAGTTTCCCTTTTACCGTCCGTCGGATGATATTTATCAGACCATCTTCGGCCCGGCGTGGAAAGAAATTCTGAAACGCGATGGCGGTTACCAGAAGATTGAAGACACAGACCTTGAGATAGAAAAGAAGACACTGGAACATCGTCTGAGACGCGGCGCAACGGAGGATGAACTAGTTTTATATTTACAGCACCCCAATGATGCGGTGGATTTCCTCAAATTTGAGGCGAAGTACGGTAAGACCTGGGTACTGCCTCCTTCTATCTGGTTTAAGCGGGGAGGGTTTGATTTCGGGGAAAGATTAGAGTTTCCCGATGCTTCCGGGAAAAGGCATTCCATTGAAATTGGTCACCAGCGCAAGACAAAGGCGGGAGATGTTGTTACACACCTGATCATTGACCACCACCCGGAACCGATACTAACAGAGCTTGGAGAGGAAGGAGAGGGGGTCAAGAGAAAGGTTACATTATCCTCGAAAGAGATTGACGCCCTGGCAAAGGCAGGCGACATCCGGTCACAGATTGCCGCCTGTGTCAGGGAAATACCCGTGGCAGAAGGGGATGAGGTAACAGCGGGACAGCTACTGATCGTTCTGGAGGCCATGAAGATGCTGAATAATATTATATCGGAAATAAATGGAAAAGTGGGAGAGATATTTGTATCTCCGGGTGATACGGTCGCCGTGGGCGATCCGTTAATGACCATCGGGAAGTAATAAAACATAAGTCGTATGTCGTATGTCATAATATAAAAGACGTATGACGTAAAAGGTGTATCCATGCTGGGTTCAATATTAAAAAAAGTTGTGGGAAGTAAGAATGACAGGGAATTGAGGCGGCTGTCCGTCATTCTTCACGAGACAAACGATCTCGAACCGGCAATGACGGCGGCGAGCGATGAGGATCTCAAGGCCAAAACCCCGTACTTCAAGGAAAAACTCGCTAATGGGGCGGAACTTGACGATATCCTGCCGGAGGCGTTCGCCGTCGCGAGAGAGGCGGCCAGGCGTACCGTACAGATGAGGCCATTTAATGTTCAGGTCATCGGCGGCCTCGTCCTTCACGAGGGGAAAATTGCGGAGATGAAGACCGGCGAGGGGAAAACATTGGCGGCAACCATGCCGCTCTATCTGAATGCGCTGACCGGGAAGGGCGCCCATCTGGTGACGGTGAATGATTACCTCGCAAAGAGGGACGCGGAATGGATGGGCCCTGTCTATGAATTTCTCGGCATGTCCGTTGGCGTCGTGGTGCACGGGATGAGTGATGACGAAAGGAGGGGCGCCTATCATGCGGACATCACCTATGGCACCAACAATGAATTTGGCTTTGACTATCTCCGTGACAACATGAAGTTTGCCCTCGAAGATTTTGTGCAGCGGGAATTCCATTATGCAATCGTTGATGAGGTGGACAGTATCCTGATTGATGAAGCGAGAACGCCTTTGATCATCTCCGGTCCTTCCGAGGAATCCACCGACAAGTACTACCGGATAAATCAAATTATTCCGAGGCTCAGAAGGGATCAGGACTACACGGTGGACGAAAAAAGCCGTACCGTTGTTCTGACAGAAGAAGGTGTCTCCCATGTGGAAAGTTATCTCAAGGTAGCCAATCTCTTTGAACCAAAAAATATCGAGTTCCTTCACCATGTGAACCAAGCATTGAAGGCCCACACCCTTTTCAACCGGGATGTGGATTACCTGGTAAGGGATGGTCAGGTCATCATCGTTGATGAGTTCACGGGGAGGGTGATGCCGGGGAGACGTTACAGCGACGGGCTACATCAGGCCCTCGAGGCAAAAGAAAGGGTAAAGATAGAACAGGAAAATCAAACCCTCGCCTCCATCACCTTTCAGAATTACTTCAGGATGTACCGCAAGTTGGCAGGAATGACAGGCACCGCCGATACAGAGGCGGCCGAATTCAAAAAGATATACAATCTCGATGTCGTTGTCATTCCTACGAATGAGCCGATGATAAGAACTGACTATACCGATGTGATCTACAAGACGGAAAAGGAGAAATTCAATGCCATCATTGAGGAGATCAAAGAGTTGCACAGGGCAGAGAGACCTGTCCTCGTAGGAACGATATCCATAGAAAAATCTGAGCTTTTAAGTAAATACCTGACCCGTACCGGGATTAAACATCATGTCCTGAATGCAAAACACCACGAAAAAGAGGCAGAGATCGTCGCCCAGGCCGGTCAGCCGGATATGATGACTATTTCGACCAATATGGCAGGCAGGGGAACTGATATAAAGCTTGGGGATGGTGTGGCTGAGGTTGGTGGTTTACACATCCTGGGAACGGAAAGGCATGAGAGCCGAAGGATAGACAATCAGCTCAGGGGACGGTCGGGCAGGCAGGGGGACAAAGGTTCTTCAAGATTTTACCTCTCCCTCGAGGACGATCTCCTCCGGATATTTGGCGGGGAGAGGATCTCCTCTATCATGGAACGGATTGGCATAGAAGAAGATCAACCGATCGAGCATCGCCTTATCTCCAGAGCCATAGAAAATGCCCAGAAGAGGGTAGAAGGGCAGAATTTCGAGATGCGTAAACACCTCCTTGAATACGATGACGTAATGAACAGACAGAGACAGGTGATCTACGAACAGCGAAAAAAAGCGCTCCGTGGTGAGGAACTGTGGTCAGACATTGAAGAAATGCTGGAGGAGGTTGTGGAAGATTTAGTCACGGAGCATATAGACGAAAGGCGCCATCCTGAGGAGTGGGACCTCAAGGGACTGGATGATATGGTCTTTAAGCAATTTTCATTGAGATTGAAACTCAGTGAGCAAGGTGACGGTCTTAATAGAGAAGGCATTGAGGAGGCAATCACCTCGGGTGTCAAAACCCTCCTGAGAAACAAGGAAAAAGATTTTGGCGAACCCCTGATGAATTATCTCATGAAGGTGATCATGCTCCAATCCATTGACACACACTGGAAGGATCATCTGCTGGCCATGGACCATCTTAAAGAAGGCATCGGGCTTCGAGGATATGGCCAGAAGGACCCTGTCAGGGAGTATCAGAAAGAGGGCTATGAGATGTTTATGGACATGGTCTACCGTATCAAGGAGGATACCCTTGGGAAACTGTGCCTGGTCAAAATCCAGCGGGAGGAAGAGGTTGAACAGATGCGAGAACAATCCAGCCGGGAATATGTCCTGAGTCGGGGCGAAGAACCGGCAACATCTACTACCGTCAGAAGGGAAGGCAAAAAAGTGGGGAGAAATGCCCCCTGTCCATGCGGAAGTGGGAAAAAATATAAGAAGTGCTGTGGAGTGTGATCGGAGGCTGAAGGCTGAAGGCTGAAAGGTGAAAGGTGAAGGGTGAAGGCGGAAGACAGAGGGCAGAAAGGCTCCCGAGGGAGGTGTAATGAGGGGAAGTGAAGCATATAGCGTTCCTGGTTTTTTAGCCAACGGTATCCATGTGGGCATCAAGGAAGGTGGCAGGAAAGATCTCGCCCTGATATTCTCAAGGGCACCGGCAAAGGCGGCAGGGGTATTTACGAGAAACTGCTTCAAGGCCGCTCCGGTTCTCCTTGACATGGAGAGGATAGGAGCAGGTATGGCCCAGGCAATTTTAGCCAACAGTGGTAATGCAAATGCAGCCACGGGCCACGAAGGATACGAAGACGCCCTTGCCATGTCCAGAGGGTTTTCCGAAAAATTAGGGATTAGAGATGGGCTTGTTTTAGTAGCCTCGACGGGCGTGATCGGCCCCAGACTTCCGATGGGAAAAATTGAGGCAGGTATGGAAAGACTTGTCGGGGGATTGCATACAAATGGGATTCCCGATGCCGAAGAGGCGATCATGACGACGGATAAATTCCCCAAGATAGCATCTCGAAAGGGGATGATCGGGTCAAAAGAAATTACCCTCTGCGGCATAGCCAAGGGGGCCGGGATGATAGAACCCAGCATGGCCACTATGCTTGCCTTTTTTATGACCGATGCCGCAATTGATCATCATACCTTAAATGCCATCTTCAGGCAGGCGGTAAACAAAAGCTTCAATGCCATCACGGTAGATGGGTGCATGAGCACCAATGACACGGCTATTATCCTGGCCAGTGGCATTGCCGGCAACAATCCAATCAAAAGACCATCAAGGCATCTGACCATCTTTAAAGAAATGCTTTTCAGTGTCACATCTTATCTTGCGCAATTCATAGTAAAGGATGGTGAAGGGGCAACAAAGCTCATCGGGGTTGTCGTCGAGGAGGCAAAATCCACAGGCGATGCAAAGAAAGTGGCCTATAAGGTTGCCAACTCCAATCTGGTCAAAACCGCTTTTTTCGGGGGCGACCCCAACTGGGGAAGGATTATAGCGGCTGTCGGTTCCGCAGGAGTACCGCTTCCCATTGATGCCGTTCGCATCTACCTGGAAGAGGTTCCCGTTTTTGCCGGCGGGCGGGGAATCGCCGGTCAGGAAAAAAGGCTTTTAGAAATCATGGACAAAACAGATATCAGCGTAAGAATCAAACTGGGCATGGGGAATAAGGCGTTCTCCATCCATACCTCCGATCTTTCTTTCGATTATGTCAGGATTAACGCTCACTATCATACGTAATGAAACGGCATGACAGGGCAGGTTTAAAACCCGCCCTGTCATGCCCTGTTCGTTTTTCACTTGCTAATTAAATATCTTTGTGCTATCTGCCTGCAAATTCCACACATCCTTGGATTGGCAGGGGTGTTGCTTTTTAAAAAGTTTCCCGCCAAGAAGATAAGGATGGAGGTAAAAACACTTTAAAGGGGTAGTCGTATGGCAAATGTTTCCATGAAGTTGTTATTAGAGGCGGGGGTTCATTTTGGTCACCAGACGAATAGATGGAACCCCAAAATGAAGCCCTATATATTCGGGGCAAGAAATAACATTTACATCATAGACCTCCAGCAGACGGTAGAGATGTTTCAGACTGCATACAATTTTGTCGTTGACATGGTGGAGGCAAGGGGAGAGCTTTTATTTGTGGGTACCAAGAGGCAGTCCCAGGAATCAATTAGAGAAGAGGCAAAAAGATGCGGCATGCCCTATGTAAATCAGCGATGGCTTGGCGGGATGCTTACCAACTTCAGTACCATCAAGAAAAGTATCGATAGACTAAACACTCTGGACAAGATGTTAGCAGATGACAGTATCGAGGCCTTTCCCAAAAAGGAAATTCTGTTGCTTAAGAAGGAACGGGATAAACTTGAAAAGGTCTTAGGGGGTATCAGGAAGATTAAAGGTCTCCCGGGTGGATTGTTTGTTGTGGATACGAAGAGGGAAAGTATCGCCGTCAATGAAGCCAAAAAATTAAGGATTCCTATTGTCGCTATTGTTGATACCAATTGTGACCCTGATGACATAGATTATGTAATTCCAGGGAACGATGATGCCATAAGGGCCATCAAGCTGTTTTCTTCGAAGTTCGCAGATGCCGTCCTGGAAGGCAAAAAACGCCTCGAAGAGACGATACTAAGGGAAAGTGACAAGGAAGCCGAAGAGATTCAAAAGAGTGCAGAGTTTGGTATTCCTGAAATCTTGGAGATGAAGGACGAGATACCCGATTTTGAGGAACATCTTGATGATGATACCGAAGGGTCTGCAAAAAAGGGAAAGTTTGAGGAGGTAGAGTAAATTGGACATTACATCTGTTATGGTTAAAGAATTGAGGGTAAAAACAGGCGCCGGCATGATGGATTGCAAAGAAGCCCTGATGGCATCTGACGGGGACTTTGAGAAGGCCATTGATTATCTGCGGAAAAAAGGCATGTCGGCTGCCACCAGGAGGTCTTCAAAAACGGCCAAGGATGGTACTGTTGCCTCTTATATTCATCTGGGTGGGAAGATCGGGGTCATGGTGGAAGTCAATTGTGAAACCGATTTTGTCGCCAGAACCGAGGATTTCCAAGCCCTTGCAAAAGACCTGGCAATGCATATCGCCGCATTAAATCCCTCTTACGTGAAGCCCGAAGACGTCCCTCCCCATGTCCTTGCGAGGGAAAAAGAAATTTACAGAAGCCAGGCCCTGGCCGAGGGCAAACCGGAAAAGATATGGGACAAGATTATCGAAGGAAAGTTGAAGAAGTACTATGAGGATGTGTGCCTGTTAGATCAGAAGTTTGTCAAGAATCCTGAGATAACCGTCGGGACGCTGGTCAACAATATGATTGCCCGGACGGGGGAAAATATTGTTGTCAGAAGATTTGCCCGTTTCCAGCTTGGCGAAGATTAAGGCGATTAACAGATGACTGTGGGGAAGGTAGCCTATAAAAGGGTGCTCCTGAAGTTGAGCGGTGAGGCCCTTATGGGGGATTGTCCTTCAGGGATAGATCCTCACGTGGTCAATTTGATTGCCGGAGAAATCGGGGGGGTTGTTGCTCTGGATGTTCAATTAGGGGTGGTTGTAGGGGGAGGCAATATATTCCGCGGCGCGGAAGCTAAGGCCGGGGGTATAGACCGAATCACAGCCGATTATATGGGTATGCTTGGGACGGTCATCAACAGCCTTGCCCTCCAGAGTGCCCTTGAGCATCGCGGCGTAGAAACAAGGGTTCAATCGGTCATCGAGATGAAAGAGATTGCAGAACCCTTTATCCAGAGAAGGGCGATACGGCATCTGGAGAAGGGTAGGGTGGTGATATTTGCCGGCGGCACCGGTAATCCTTATTTTACCACAGATACAGCCGCCTCTCTGAGGGCTATGGAGATAAGGGCCGACGCCATCCTGAAAGCCACCAGGGTTGATGGGATCTACGATAAGGATCCAGTTCAATACAGCGATGCGACGATGTTTAAAAAGATCAGTTATACCGATGTGTTAACTAAATCTCTTAAAGTTATGGATGCAACTGCTATTTCCCTCTGCCGGGATAACAATCTCCCCATTGTGGTATTTAATCTGCGAAAAACGGGAAACATCAAACGTGTAATTTGCGGGCAGCCAATAGGAACTATTGTCGGAGGTTGAAAGGTCAATGAAGGATTTGATTTTCGAGGAACTAAAGGGAAACATGGAAAAGGCGATCCACTTCCTTGAAAAATCTTTTAACAAGGTAAGGACAGGGCGGGCATCTCTTGCCCTTCTCGATGGCATAAAGGTTGAGTACTACGGTGTCCCCACACCGCTGAACCAGGTTGCTACTCTTTCCACACCGGAGACCCGTCTGATCGTCATATCCCCCTGGGACAGCAGTATCATCGGGAATATTGAAAAGGCCATCCAGAAATCTGATCTCGGATTGGTGCCGACCAGTGACGGGAAATTGATACGCATTGCCATTCCCCTCTTGACGGAAGAGAGGAGAAAAGAGCTGGTAAAGGTGGTAGGAAAGATGGCGGAAGAGTGCAAGATCGCTCTCAGGAATGTCAGAAGGGATACCAATGATCAGTTGAAATCCCTGAAGAAAGATAATGAGATCTCGGAGGACGAATTATATACTTGGCAGGATGAGGTCCAGAAGATAACTGATAAGTATATCGAAAAAGCCGAGAACGTCCTCGCAGCCAAGGAAAAAGAAATTATGGAGATATGAGAGGTAGAGGAAAGAACATTCCTCGGATTTCGTATGGAAAAGAGCGATCTTAAAAAACTTCCCCGGCATATTGCTATCATCATGGATGGCAACGGGAGGTGGGCCAAAAAGCATGCCCTGGGAAGAATATCAGGACACAGGAAGGGTGCCGAAGCCGTCCGGGTTACGGTAAGGACCTGTCGGGAGATTGGCATAGAGTACCTTACCCTGTATGCCTTTTCTGTAGAGAACTGGCTCCGTCCCAGGGAGGAAGTAGAAGGATTGATGAATCTACTGGGGGAGTTCCTCCATTCAGAGCTTCGAGAAATGCTCGACAACGACATCCGTTTGACAGCCATTGGCAACATCGAGGCATTAAGGGAACCACTAAAAAATATACTCCGAAAAACCATGGAGGCAACGGCTCATAATAGGGGAATGATCTTCAATCTGGCCCTCAGTTACGGGGGCAGGGATGAAATCGTTGAGGCCGTAAGGAAGATATTAAAGGATAGCGAGACCGACAGGATTACCTCTTTCCAGGTGACAAAAGAATTATTTTCCCGTTATCTACAAACCTCCCATATGCCCGATCCCGATCTGTTGATCAGAACCAGCGGTGAATATCGGTTAAGTAACTTTCTCCTCTGGCAGACGGCTTACACAGAGCTTTATTTCACCGATGTCCTGTGGCCTGACTTCGGACGGGGAGACCTCCTCGAAGCTATCGCCGAATATCAGGCGAGAGAGAGAAGGTTTGGCCTGACAAGTGAACAGTTAAGAAATGGTTAAGCGTTCAGCTATCAGCAAGGCAAGAGGCAATGGGCTAGAGGCTAGAGGCAAGAAAATTTAGATTCTAACCTATAACCTCTTGCCCCTAGCCTATAGCCTGTCTTACTGATCGCTGATTGCTGACGGCTGAATGCTTAAGAAAATGGTTGAACAGGATGGGTCCCCATATAAAACGATGGATCACAGGGGTTATCGCGGCACCTGTCCTCTTTGTGATTATATTCTATGGTTCAGAGGCTGTCTTTTCCCTCCTGATTGTCCTCTCTATCCTCGGGGCTATTACAGAATACAACAGGATGGTCTTTGGTAGGGGGGTCTCCTGGGAAAAGGGGGAAGGGGTGGTTATTGCCCTATTGATCCCCCTTGCCGTGTACCTCGGTGATCTCAAACTTGTTCTTACTGTGATAACCTTTTCCGTATCAGGTGCCTTCGTTATCTTTCTCCTGCGGATAAAAGATCACCATATTGATATCGCTCCTGTCGGCAAAGTGGTACTGGGGTTTATGTACATCCCCCTGATGATATCCCACTTTATCCTGCTACGTCATCTGGAAAACGGAAAGTTGTGGGTCTTTTTCATTTTGATCCTTGTGTTTTCCGGTGACATCTCCGCCTTTTACGTAGGTAGAATATGGGGGAGGAGAAAATTGGCCCCCCTGATCAGTCCAGGAAAAACATGGGCCGGGGCTGTGGGATCGTTTATCGGGAGTGTTGCGGGATGTATTTTATTTGCAAGGGTTTTTTTCCATGATCTTTCTCCCATTCATGCCATCACCATAGGCCTGGGAGGGAGTATCCTTGGACAACTAAGTGATCTTTGTGAATCCCTGATTAAGAGGGCATCCGGCGCAAAGGATTCCGGCTTTATGATGCCGGGGCATGGGGGAATACTGGACAGATTGGACTCTCTTATCTTTACTGTCCCGTTTGTATATTACTATTATCTATTTGTGCTCAAGTGAGCATTGCCCCCCCGTTTATCCCCCCAGAAAAAAGTAAGAGGCTCTTGCAAAAATCCAATTCTGGTAGCCGCAGGCTTTAGCCTGCGTTTTGTAACATATTGAAAACAA
>JASEGZ010000015.1 GCA_030018935.1 Syntrophales bacterium | reverse complement strand
CGGTTGAGGAGGTCTACAGCGCCTCTCTGACCAATCCAGGTGCGAGGCTCGCGTAATGATAAAAGATGAGGAGGTGAGAGAAATGGTCAGATGTGGTGATTGTAGCAATTTTCTCGTCCAGGGGGCGAATTCTGCGGCAAATATTGGACTTTGCAAGGTTTTTTTGGACGCGGACGGATTGGGCACGGAGAAGGACATTTACATGGATGCGAGTAAGTGTCCAAAATTCGCTGCCTTAGATCGGGTAAGGACGAATGTCTCTGAATTTATGTGGAACCCCAACCTGCGGACGGCAAGAGGGTTTGATGAGAAGTAACGGGAACATGAGAGGTTGACATCAATGGCCATTAAATGTGATAATTGTGGTTATGAGGGACTGAGAAGTGAGTTCCGTATCCTGGGCCGCGCGAGAGACCCGGCACCGGACATGTATCGCCAGTGTCCTAAGTGTAAATGTGCCATCTACAGCGATGAGCTGGAGCTGGATGAACAATCTTCTCCCTTGAAAGTCTGGGGATTAAGTTCTCTCCGGGGGCAGGTTTTCAGACGGGAGAAGAAAGACACAAAAGAAGGGTAACGGTGATAACAGCAACTTAAGGTGGAAGGAGACAGGCAATGAGTGAAGGTGTGTTAATAACCGATATCCAGCACTTTATGGTCAATGATGGTCCTGGTTTCCGGACCAATGTCTTCATCAAGGGTTGTAACATGAAGTGCGCCTGGTGTCACAACCCGGAGACACAGGCTCCATACCATGAGATCTATTGGAGGACCTTGTTGTGTGTACAGTGCGGCGCCTGTCTCGAGGCCTGTCCTGAAAATGCCATTAACCCGCCTATACCCCCTGAAGAAGCCCGGAGCGAAGGATCAACCTATCATAAGATCATCCGGGAGCGTTGCACTCGTTGCATGAAATGTATAGATGCCTGTAAGTACAATGCTCTTACGATTGTGGGGCAAGAATATTCCCTAGACGAGGTGTTGAAAGAGGTACAGAAGGATGAGCCTTTTTATGTCAATTCTGGTGGTGGAATGACATTAAGTGGCGGTGAGCCGACTATTTGTCCCGATTTTGTCCGGGAACTTTTAGCAAGGGCAAAAGCAAAGGGGCTGCATACCTGTATGGATACCAGTGGACACTGTTCCTGGGAGGTTTTGGAACCGATCCTGAAGAATGTGGATCTTATCTTATATGATCTAAAGCACCTCGATTCTGCCGAACATAAAAGGATGACCGGTGTAGGAAACGAGTTGATCCTGGAGAATCTGAAAAAAATTTCCGAAAACGGGCAGGCGATATGGATTCGCATCCCCGTGATACCCGATTATAACGATCAGTTAGACTACCACTTGCGAGTTGTAGATTTTCTAAAGTCCTTGCCAAAGCCGGTAGAGAGGATAGATCTACTGCCTTTCCACAATTGGTGCCAGGACAAGTACCGCTGGCTGGGGATAGATTGGGGATACACTGGTATGGAGGCCATAGAACCATCGTTTTTGAACCCGCTCCTCGATATTTACATGGATGCTGGTATCCCGGCCACGATTGGTGGATCTGGTTTTGAAGGAAGGGAATAGAGGTTAACTATGATAGAAGAGAGTGGAGCTTCGGGGGTTGTATACGATATTCAGAGAATGTCTACCTGTGATGGTCCGGGGATCAGAACAACCGTTTTTCTTAAGGGTTGTTACCTGAACTGTGAATGGTGTCACAATCCAGAGGGGAAGAGACGGTACCCGGAGGTGATACCATATCTTAATAACTGTACAGGCTGTAAGAAATGTCTGGACGTTTGTCCCACAGGCGCCCTTGCCATGAAGGAGGAAAAAGTGCCGTGGATTGACAAGAGTTTGTGCACTACGTGCCTTCAGTGTGTCGAGGCCTGTAAGGAAAATGCGCTGGTATGGTGGGGGAGAATTTTGACGGTAACCGAGGTCATCGCCGAGGTGGAACAGGACAAACAATTTTATGATCATTCAGGGGGAGGGATGACCCTCTCCGGGGGAGAACCGATGGCTCAGCCGGAGTTTACCTATCACCTGATGAAAGAGGCTAAAAATCGGGGGATCAAGACGGCCATTGATACCTGTGGTCATGCACCGTGGGGCGATCTTGAGCGCGTCCTCGAATTCACAGACCTGGTGCTGTTCGATATTAAAAATATGGATTCCCGGCAGCACAGGGAATACTCTGGACAGGGAAATGAGCTGATCCTTGAGAATGCAAAGCGTATTGCTGAGAAGGGCATCAAGATGCGTATCCGTGTCCCGATTATTCCCGGCAGGAATGATTCCAGGGAAAGCCTTGAAGAAACGGCAAAGTTTGTTCAAAGCCTGGGAGATGTGGTATTGGGGGCAGACCTTTTGACGTATCACCCCTATGCGGGAGCCAAGTATAAGACTTTCGGTATGGATTACGGTTTTCCGGCAGGGGAAGGACTGGATGATGAACTGGTAAAACCGGTGATAGATCTTTTCCTGAACTATGTGGAGGAGGTAACGGTCGGCGGTTAGCAGCCCTGATCTGTGAAGAAAATCAAAACTAATTAAGGAGTTAATAATTATGACAGAATTTGATATTTCAGGCGCGATTCCGGAGGCGGAGAAAAACTTCTTTCTGCCGGAGTATGAAATTACGAACTTAGAAAGGATAGAGAAGCTGTCCCAAAAACATCCGGTGAATGTACTTGTCGCGGGGAAACAGGGCTGTGGCAAATCCACACTGGTAAGACAATTCGCGGCACGGAATAAAAGACCGTTTGCCACGTTCCAGGTAGGTATCCTCTCCGAGCCGGGACAGTTGTTCGGTGAGTACAAACTAAAGGATGGGGAAACCTATTATCAGAAATTTCTCTTTCCTGAAGCTATCCAGACCCCCGGCTGCGTGATTCATCTGGAGGAGATTAACCGTCCCGAACATCCCAAGGCACTGAACATGTTGTTTTCCGTCCTGGCAGAGGATCGCAGGGTATGGACCGATGAACTCGGTTTAATAAAGGTGGCTCCTGAGGCGGTTTTTTTTGCCACCCTGAACGAAGGGGAGGAGTTTATCGGGACAGAGATGCTCGATGCGGCTTTACGGGACCGTTTTTATACGATTGTTCTGAATTACCTCCCTGCTGAGGTGGAAACAAAGGTCCTTGAGCTCAAATGCGATATCAGCAGCGCCGACGCCTTGACGATAGTCAACATTGCCAACCAGTTGCGGGGAAATGCACAGGAACCGATAGTGGTTTCGACACGTCATACGCTTATGATTGCCGAAATGGTGGCTATCGGGGCTACAGTCAATGAAGCATTTATAAACAGTCTGCAGGTGAGTAAGGATGTGCTTGAATCAATTCTTTTATCGTTACATATTAGACTCGGTTTGAAAGAGAGAGAAAATGGCTATCGCTACAGAATGTATTAGCCCCCTCCCTCCTCCGGAGGTTAAAAAGAGGGGCAAGTATGAAGAGCATGAGGACACCCTAAGCATCCTTCCTGGATTTGAATTTGAGGGTATATCAGCGTTCTGGCGGAAGAATGTTTCCTTTATCGAGGCTACAGAATTGGCCAACATTCTGCGCGCCCTGCGCAAGGTTGCCGGTCATATCGGTCAGAATGTAGGGAGAATCGAGTGGGCCGGTATGTCACATGCCGGGGAGGAGGCTATTGTCCTCGATCCCGATGTAGTTCTGGGATGTTACCCGGTCCCGTTTAGAAGGATTGATTACCTGGTGGGAATCGTAACCCATGAGGCCCTGCACAGGACCGAGTGGACCGAGCTGGTGTGGAAAAAAATTGAGGAGGCCTCCAAAAATATGGGGCTCACCCATAAGATCATCCTTCAGAAGATCGTATACACGGGGGAGGATATTTATGTTGACTGCATCTCCGATAAATCCATCCTCAGCCTCTATACCCGGGCAGCCCGAAGTATAGCCATGGAGGAAGCCCGCCTTCTTTTAAAGTCTAAAGCTGTAACAGTGGAAGAACTGATCTATCTCTGGTGGGTCAGTGTATGGAAGGAGTTCGAGGAGACGGAAATATTGCCGGTCTATCAAGGACCGCTTGCCATTCTGCAGGGTCTTACGGACAGGCTGAAGGAGGTTCATCAACAGAAAAAGAGCGTAACCGACCGTTGCGTAGAGCGGTATCATCTGTACCGGGAAACATGGGAAAACATTAAGGATATTATCGCTTCCTGGCAGATAATGGATAGGTCATTATTGTGGTCTGCGCCGACAGAAGAGGCGGAAGTGCGTCCCAAGAAGCCCCCCCCAAAGGCTGCCCTGTCTGACGCTGAAGTCCAGCAGATAGAAACAAAACTTGCCTATGATTCAACGGACATTACACCCATTATCCGCTCTATTGTAGGTGATGACGTAGACATCGTTCCTATCTCGAGGTGGGATTTCAATATGCCGGCCCATCCCGTGGTGGACCACCACCTGGCAGCCCGCCTGAAGCTGATATTTGAGACTTACGCCGATCGGGAGATCCTTCCGAGTCGGGGACTTGTAAGCGGGAAGGTGGACAGGCGGAGGTTGTACAGGGCGCCCATCAATGGCCGCTGTTTTTTTGAGAAACAGTCTCTGCCCAAGATGGACTGGAATATATGTCTCCTCATGGATGCCAGCGGTTCCATGGCAGGGCCGAAGTGGAGAATGGTGGAGAATGTGGTAGGAACCATTCATAGAGCTTTCAGGGGTTTTGGAAATCGGTTGCAGGCCTATGGTTACTTTGAGGTGGAAGGGGTTTGTTTGATTTCTAAACTTAGGAAGGGTAGTAATTTACTCTCCATTCCTCCTGCTGGTAAAACAGCCACCGGCCAGGCTATTATCGCCGCAGCATATTTTATGCCCCGCATGGGAGGAAGGAGTTTTATTATCCATGTCACTGATGGTGAGTCAAATCTTGGTTGCGATGTTCACTATGGCATTGACTACTGTAAGCGGAGAAATATACACCTTGTAACGTTGGGTTGTGGTTACAAGAACCGCGAGGTAATGTTGAAGCAGTACGGTAAGGCGATTCAGTTTCTCGACCATTTCGACCAATTACCGAGTGCCATGGAAAAACTGCTTAGATGGATCATCATCTACGGGTTGCGAAAGTAAATAAGTCATAAGTCATAAGTCGTAAGTCATAAGTCGTAAGAGGAGGGCCACGCTTTGTCGTGGCCTAAGTCGTTAAAGAGGCGATCAGTGCCGGTATTACTTTAGAAACATCCCCCACAATACCGTAGTCGGCTACTTTGAAGATAGGGGCCTTTTCGTCGGTATTGATGGCGACGATGGTACCTGAGTTTTGCATTCCTACAATGTGCTGACCTGCTCCCGAAATTCCACAGGCAATATACAGTTTTGGCTGAACAGCCTTTCCTGTTTGGCCAATCATACGCCACGGCGGCAATAGCCCGGCATCGGTAACGGGCTGGGTTGCACCGAGCACCCCCTTGAGAACAGAAGCCAACTCCTGAACCAATTTAAGATTTTTCACCCCCCGGCCCACGGCGACAATGACCTGAGCATCTTCAATCCTCTCGGTATCCTTCTCTTTTCTTGCCTCCACGGCAACGATTTCAACATCCCCGGGGGCGATCCCTAATTTGATCCTTACTGTCTTGCCCTGCCTCGTAACGTCCCGCTCAGGTAGGGGAACTATACCCGATTGAACGGTGGCCATCTGCGGTCTCGTATCCGTCACGATAGTCGCCATATAGTCAAAATAAGGGCAGATTTGCAGTAACTGTCTCTTATCCTTGTCTACCTTTAAATCAACACAGTGGGCAGAAAGGCCTGTCCTTAATTCACAGGCAACCCTCGGGGCCAGATCCATACCGGTATCTGTACAGCTAAAAAGCACTACCTCCGGTTTATTTTCCTGGATCAAATCACAGACGACCCTCTGGTAGGGGTATGTGATGTACCTTTCAAGCGCCTTTTCTTCTACCAGATAGACGACATCCGCCCCGTAGCATATCAGTTCCTCCGGTAGTCTGCCCAGACGATCCCCTATTAGCAGGGCCGACAGTTCCACCTGAAGCTCATTGGCAAGTCTGCGCCCCAAGGACACCAGTTCCAGACTGCCCTTTATTATCCGGTTTTCTCTGTACTCTGCAAATATCCAGACACCTCTGTATTGATTCGCTTCTTTCATACCAGTTCCTTACTTTTCAATTCCTGGACCAGGCTGTGAGACACCTCCTCCACGGAACCCTTAAGCATTTTACACTTTCGTTTCGCCTCAGGTGTAAAGACATTGATAATCTTGGTCGGAGAGACCAGTTCCTCTCTGAGACCGAGATCTTCCATACACCATTTATGGGTATCCTTCTTCGCAGCCTCGTAGATGTCAAGATAGGTCGGCATTCTCGGCTCGTTTATCCCTTTCAGAACAGTGACCAGAGCCGGCAATCCAGCTTCCACGGTCTCATACTCATCCTTCAGTTGCCTTTTTGCCCGTAAGTTACCATTGTTGACTGTCAGGTCAATAACGTATGTGATCTGTGGTATCTTAAGATAATGGGCAACCTGGGGGCCCACGTGTTGTGTGCCGCTGTCGGCGGTTTCCCTGCCGCAGAGCACCAGTTGAAATGCGCCTAATTTTTTTATGGCCTCTGAGAGGACAAACGAGGTTACAAGGGTATCAGCGCCGGCAAATCTACGGTCACATAAAAGGACTGCCTGATCCGCACCCATGGCCAGCCCGTGCGTCAGGGTGCTTTCCACATCCTGAGGCCCCATGGAAACCAGTGTTACCTTACCGCCATGCTTTTCTTTTAAAGTAACCGCCAGCTCCAGGGCATTCTTGTCACAGGGATTCATGATCCCCTTTATACCTTCTCTGATCAGGTCCCCCGTTTTCTTGTTTATCCGGATTTCTTCCGGCACCTGTTTTACACAAACTACGATGTTCATAGTAGTCCCCTTTAATCAAGGTTGTTGACTTACGACTTACGACTGATGACTTACGACTGATGACTTACGACTGGTTTTTATTTAATCAAGGGCCGAATCGAGGACGATTTTCTCACTCTTGAGCATCTCGGCGGCGATTATCAGCCGCTGGATCTCGCTGGTACCCTCACCTATGGTACAGAGCCTCGCATCTCTCCAGTAACGTTCCACGGGAAAGTCCGTAGTAAGTCCGTATCCTCCGTGTATCTGGATCGCTTTATAGGTGACCCGGTCGGCCATCTCGGAAGCGTACAGCTTTGCCATGGAGGTCTCTTTTGTATGCTTGAGACCTTTCTCTTCCATATGCAAAGCCCTGTAAGTTAAGAGTCTTGCCGCATCAATCTCCGTAGCCATATCCACAAGCATCGCCCTGATGATCTGGAAGTCTCCAATGGGCTTGCCGAACTGGTGACGTTCCTTGGCAAATTTTATCGAGGCCTCCAGCGCCGCCCTTGCCACCCCAACCGCTCCTATCGCCAGGTAAAGCCTTATCACATCATAGAGGATCATCATGTCCATAAATCCCCTGTTCAGTTTGCCGATCAAATTCTCCCTGGGTACCCGGCAGTTCTCGAATATCAATTCGCCATTACTGATCGCCCGGTTGCTTATCAGCTCCACTCTCCTGCCGATAGTCATACCGGGGGTGTCTTTTTCCACCAGGATGGTGCTTATGCCACCGTAGCGATCCTCAGCCGTACGCAGGGTAATAAAGTAAAAATCTGCCTTGCCGAGATTGGAGACAAACCATTTTGTTCCATTGATGATCCATTCATCCCCCTCTAATCTGGCCCAGGTTCTAACCGATGCCGCATCAGTCCCCGCATCGGCCTCAGAACCCGCATGGGCCCCCAACTTTTTTCCATCAAAGAGGTAGGAAATCCATCTTTTTTTATTTTCATCCGTTCCTACCCTCCATACCTCATAGGCCAGATACCAGGCCATATTCGTCGCTACGGCAGCCACCAGGGAATCCCGGGCGATCTCTTCACAGATTATCGCCTGGTCAATATGGCTGCCCCCCATACCTCCGTATTCTTTGGGCATGATCACACCCAGGAGTTTCTGTCTGGAGAGCTTTTCGATAATGCCATAGTCAAACTCTGCCGTTCTGTCAAATTCCGCCGCCCTTGGGGCTATCTCCCTGTCGCAGAATTCCCGAACTACATTTCTCAAGACCTCTTGTTCCTTCGTATAGGAAAAATCCATTTTCTAAATCTCCTCTCTTTAAAGTGTAAAGACCATTGACCATCTATAGATGACTGAGTGATGAAGGTTTCCTGATCTATAATATTATACTAGAGAGGCTCTTGCAAAAGTCCAATTCTGGTAGCCGCAGGCTTTAGCCTGCGTTTTGTAACATATTGAAAACAAAGAAAACACGCAAACTAAAGTTTGCGACTACATTTTAATTTCAAGACTTTTGCAATTACCTCTAGAGTAAGTGTTCAGCCGTCAGCGATCAGTAATCAGTAAAACAAGTCAAGGCAAAAACATACGTATAAAAATTCGTCCTGGAAGTAGGGGCGTATTGCAATACGCCCCTACCCCTGGTATCTTTCTGCTTTCGCTGAAAACTGAAGGCTGATAGCTGAACGCTTACGAAGTGGCTGAGCCCTCAGGCCTTGAGGCACTGGTAGGTATAGAGGACACCCAGAGCTCTCATTGCCCTTTCCGGAGAGGGAAAAACAGGCATCCCGTCTTCTTCTAACACCTGCGTCACCTCAATGACGTCATCTTCATCCCCTATCACCCAGGCTACTGTGGGCTTTTTCTTGCTTATCTTCGCCGTCCTTGCCAGCAAGTCCAAATTGGACCACCACATGCGCCTCGAGACCATGAAGCAGACGAGCAGGCAGTCAACTCCATTGTCAGCCAACATCACCTCCGTTGCTGCCCGGTACAGTTCAAAGAGGTCCCGGGAAGGCGGTGCTACCGTGAAAAGGTCTAAGGGATTAGATGGCTTTATCACCGGATCCAGTTGCCCCAGTTGCTCTACTGTTTGTGGAGAAAGTGTGGCCAGCTCAAGTCCCCAGTCGGTAGCGGCGTCGGCTGCCATCGCCGCTATACCGCCACTATAGGTGATTATGCCCACCCTCTTACCGCGGGGGAGAGAAAGATACTGAAAAGCCTTCGCTAAATCAAGAAATTCCTCGAGATCCTTAGCTCGTATTAGCTTGACCTGGCGAATGAGAGCATCAGCAATCCGATCATCACCGGCCATAGCTCCCGTATGTGAAGCTGTTGCCCTGGCTCCAGCAGAGGTTCTTCCTGTCTTAAAAACAATTATAGGCTTCTTCCGGGAGACCCTTTCCGCAACGCGGAGGAACCTCCTGCCTTCCTTGAACCCCTCTATATAAAGGGCTATGGCTCTGGAATCAACGTCGTTCTCCAGGTACTCCAGAATGTCTGCTTCATTAAGATCACATTTATTGCCCAGGTCAATGGACTTGCTCACCCCCAATCGTAAGTGCGAGGCCATCCAATCCATCACCGGGGAACAAAACTGCCCACTCTGAGCAACGAAGGCGATATTACCTTTTTTCAGACGACTCGGTGAGTAGAAGGACAGTACGAAGTTATTTGAGGTATTAATGGGGCCTATGACATTGGGCCCCATTACCCTTATCCCGCTCTGCCGTGCCCGGACGACTATTTCTTTCTCAAGCTCGGTACCCCTGGGGTTTATCTCTGAAAAGCCACCGGATACAATGACGATCCCCCTGATTCCCTTCTCCCGGCACTGTTCTATTACTTCAAGCGTTTCCTCCGCCGGGGTAAGGGAAATTACCAGTTCCACGGAAGCTGGGATTTCCCTGAGGTCAGCGTAAGCTTTCAAGCCCAAAATCTCATCGGCTGTGGGGTTGACGGGATAAACACTACCCTTAAACCCCCATTCTAAGAGATTCTCGATTATCATATATCCAGGACGGCCCGGTGTACTTGAGGCCCCCACGATGGCGACACTTTTGGGCTCGAAGAAAAACTTAACGTCTTGCGCTTCCATTATAGATTCCTGCACCTCTGTCTTCCCCCCAGAGGCATGAGAGGAATATCATCTCTTAATCGTGGTTGATCTGAATTCCCGAGGTGTTTTTTTAGATCATCTCTGAGGTTCGATAATTACTTTGAGAGATTCCCCCGCCTCGGCGACAAGCCGAAAACCAAGCCCCGTTTCTTCCAAGCTTAACCTGTGGGTAATCAACTCTCTTACGGGCATGCGACCGGCGCGGATGATTTCCATCGCCACGATGGTATCGGAAGGACTGCTGCCGTAAGAAGGCATCAATTTTATCTCATTGCGCCAGAAGTCATTAACCGGTACAGGGATATCAACGCCCGGCTCTGTGGGGGCAAAAAAGAGAACGGTACCGCCGCGATCCACCGATTGCAGCGCCTGAGAGAAGGAAGAGGGGGCGCCATTGCAGATGATGACAAGATCGGCGAGGCGGTTGTCGTTGAGCCGACGGAAGATACCAGGGACATCTTCATGGGCATGGATCGCCGCATCCGCCCCGAATTGTCTCGCCATCCTCAGGCGGTATTCGCCGATGTCTGTCGTGATTATCCGGCCCGCGCCGAGGGTGCGTGCCAGTAACAGGTGGAGCATCCCGGAGATGCCGCTGCCGAGGATAAGTATCGCCTGCCCCGGTTGAAGATTTGCAACTCTCTGCCCGCGAATAACACAGGCCAGCGGTTCGATGAACGTACCCTCATCAAAAGAGACCTCATCAGGCAGGAGAAAGACCCCCCGGTCAACATTCAGTTCGGGAACCCGCACATACTCCGCAAAACCACCGGGATCATAGTTTGTGGTGTGCAGCGTCTCACAGGCGGTATGGTGACCTCTTAGGCAGTAGTAACAGGTATTGCAGGGTATGTGGTGAGAGACGAAGGCTCTGTCACCAACCTTGTAACGCTTTACATCCCTTCCTGTCTCAACGATTTCTCCTGCAATTTCATGACCGAGAACGAGGGGGGCCTTTTTGATGCGGTACCACTCCATGACATCACTGCCGCAGATACCACTGGTTATTACCTTCACCAGTATCTCGCCAGGGCCAATCCGCGGTGTTGGCATCTCCTCCAGGCGAACGTCCCTGTTGTTGTAGTACATTGCTACACGCATATTGGTCTGTCCGGTCCGTTCAGATTATAGCACACTGCTACGCGCATTTTACCATTTCACGGTTACCGTTGTTCATCGTGCTTAAGACTATTGAATAAATCGTTGGCCTCTTCCGGGGTGTAATTCTCGTGAATAACAGACCGCAGGGCCCTGATCATGGCTACAGGATGAGGATTCTGCCAGACGTTCCTCCCAAGATTTATACCCACGGCGCCTTTTTGCATCCCATCATGGACGAACTCAAAGACCTCGAGTTCTGTTTCGCATTTGGGACCGCCTGCCATCACCACCGGAACGGGACAGCCGTTTGTAACCCGGTCAAAGTCTTCACACCAGTAAGTTTTTACTACCCGGGCCCCTAATTCAGCGGCGATACGACAGCATAGGGCGAGGTATCTGGCGTTTCGCTTTTCCAGTTCTTTGCCCACAGCCGTGACAGCCATAACGGGGATACTGTAATCTTCACATCTATTGACGAGCCCTGCAAGATTTGTCAGGGATTCATGCTCGTAATCGCTGCCTACAAAGATGGAAATGCCGACCGCCATTGCATTGAGACGGATGATCTCTTCTATGGAAGTGGTGATCGCCTCATTTGCCAGATCCTTGCCGATTACGCTGGTGCCCCCGGATACCCGGAGGATAACAGGTTTAGTATTTTCGGGGTCCACCGCGGCACGCAAAACGCCTCTCGTGACAAAGAGGGCATCGCAGTAGGGAAGAAGCGGTCTGATGGTTTCCCCGGGCCTCTCCAGACAGGTTGTGGGACCTTGAAAATAGCCGTGGTCTATGGGCAGGAAAAAGCAATGACCATCCGGTTGAATAAGCTGTGATAAACGGTTTTTCATTCCCCAGTTCATGTTAAATACCTCCTTCCGAAAAGTATTGGACTTTCCTTACATGAGGAGATCCATAATCGCTTAAAACTACCCCAGCCCTGAAAAAAAGTCAAAGATTTTTCCTGTGAATTTTAGCCCATCTCCAATCAAAAGGTCCAGGCAAGATTCAAGTAAAGGTTTCGTCCTATCTCCGGGATCTTGACACCCGAACTGAAGGGATCCCGCTGGTAGGAGAGGTGCTCAAGGTAGAGCCTGTCAAAAATGTTGTCAACACCAGCAGAGATACTAAGCCCTTTGTATTTCATCCCCGCCTTGAAATTCATCACCCCCCATCCGGAAGTCTCTTCCTCCCGAAGGGCGGGATCAACCCTGTTCTGGTCATCGGCGAAGATACCCTCGATCTCCGTGAAATATCCGTTTGTCTCGTGCCTCATGGCAACTCTTCCCTTCAGCGGAGGCATCTCTGAGAGGGGTTTGTCATAGGTGTCATCATCACCCCGGCTGTAGGAGATGCCACCTTGAAGGTTGAGATGGAGGGGGAGAAATATATTCAGGCTGATCTCGCCGCCATACAGAATGGCGTCTACATTTCTGTAGCTCCTCGCATTTTTAAGGCCCGGCTTCTGGAGATTGAAGATGGTGATGAAGTCTTTTACACGGGAGTAAAAAAAAGTTGCCTTAGCGTGAAGGCGCTCCCCTGAGTATTTAATGCCCAGATCAAGCTCCCTGTTTTTTACCGGATCGAGTTCGGGATTGCCCACCCAGTTTGGCATCTCCATGGGTTTTTCCAGGGCGAAGTACCTCTCCACGGCATCCGGTGGCCTGGTTGCCTGTCCGCATCCGGCGGAGAGTTCGATCCTCTTCACCGGGGAGTAGAAGACCTGGATATTACCACTCCCATAGGAATCGGTTTTTTCTCTCTCTGTCGTTCCATGGTATTGGCGGTACAGGTCGGTGCGATCAGCGTGGGCTTCTGTCCTTACATGGTCGAACCTGGCACCCACTGTCAGACCTCCCTTTTCCGTAAGGGGCCGGCTATACTCTAAGTAGGTCCCCATATCTTCCGTATCAACATCGGGGATAGAATCCTGGGTACCGGTTTTTAAGGTAGTATCGCTATCCCAGTTACGGAGGTAGTAGTCAATCCCCACGGTCAAAACACCGTTATGGAGCGGAAAATCCCCCTCCACTTTGCCTCCGGAAGTTCCCGCCTCGGCGTAGGTCTTCATCGAATAACCTGATGAGGATCCTGAGGATGATACCCTCTTCCAGTCGGTCATATCATGTTTTACCTGGTTCCAGTAAAATTGAGCCTTCAGTTTCTTTACACTTTCAGAGGGGTCTGTGACCTCGTATTTTACCTGCAGGCGGTCCGTATTATCGAAAACAGCGTCCATCAGAAGGTAGGGATAAATGACATCGTCGGCCTCCTGACGGGTGTAGGCGATCTCCATCCTCTGATTGGACGGGAGATTAAAGCCCCATCTGGTCCAGTAGGTGTTAATGGAATATGCCTTGTTATCCTCATCCCCGCTTTTATACCTATTGCCTGATGAAGGGGGGTACTGTTCCGTGATCCTTTTGCCATCCCCATCCTTGAAGGGAAGGGAGTATTTGTAAGCATATCCGAAAAGGAAATCCAGGCCCTTACCCCCATAGGTGGCATTGGCAGAGGTGGCGATATTTTCGTAGGAACCCGCAGAGGCATTTATACTGCCCCCTAATCCTTTTGGGGGTTTTATCGTCTTGATTTCGATCAGTCCCCCCAGACTCCCCGGATTTTTCACATCGAACGGTCCCTTTAGAACGGAGACCTCCTCAATCTCGGCAAAATCAACATGAAACGAATGCGGGTCCATCCGGTTCGGACATGCCCCGTAGATCCTCGTCCCGTCAACAAGGACATTGAGGTTGTCCTTCTGGAATCCCCGCAGGACAATGTCATTGGCGATGGCGCCTTTTCTGATCGAACTTATCCCCTCGATACCTTTCAAGGCTTCCCCCACATCCCGGGCGGGTGTCTCTCTAACTTCCCTGATATCGAGAGACTCTTCCGGACCTACCTCTCTCTCACCCCTAACGATAATCTCCTCGAGGTTAATGGTTTCTGCGAATGAATAGACGTGAAATATCATCAAGGCCATGCAGAGGCCGATAAACACAAGATACTTTTTCATTTTTTTCTCCTTTCATAATAAGTTAGTTGCCAATCACAGGGCCCTCCCTATGAGATGGATACTTACCATCGCGAGGGAGAGGCTCAAACAGCAAAACGAGAACCGGTAAAGTTTATCCAGGTAACCAGGCAGATTTCTTGGCGTCTCTTTGTCCCGGGTGATCATCTCCAGTCCAAACGCCCAGCCGATCCCGCATGTGCCCAGGATGAAGAGAGCGATCATCAGAAAGCTATCGGGCACATACTGGAGAAGGCAGTAGGGACAGTGATGGTAGGGCAGATTCATTAACCTGGGGCCGATGACCTCTGGTAAGGCAAGCACAGTCAAAAAAAGGTTCATCAGTGATATAGAGAAGACCAGGCCGACAGAACGCCTCCTGACTGCCCCCCTGACAGCCAATCTTCTCCTTCGCAGAAAATACCCGATCATCCCGAGGAGAAACAAATTGCTGAGGTAATAAAAGAGTAAAAGAGGTTGTTCGTACTGATGTCCTAAGAGATACCCGGACAGGATGGCGGATATTCTCTCCGGGGAATCAATCTTTGACGTGCAGCAGGTAACAGGGATGTGGGATCCCGCTGGTAGGCTCAGAAAAAAGATTAGTTCTCCCATACTCTCAGCCACGATGCCGATACTTACACCCAGGAGAAGCTTCAACTTTCGGGATGTTAATGATCCGGCAGTTTTGTTCTGTCTGGTCAGAAAATGGAGGATGAGCCACTGGCCGATGGAAAAAAAGATTAGCAGTTTGATAATTTCGAGAAACCCGCAGAGGCGTGGTAAGACCTGGGTCACACTATAGATACACATCGCCCCCTCAATATCTTTAACAAAACTCTGGAGGGTTGCGTAAAACAAGGGGTAAGAGAACAACCTGAGCGCTAAAACTATCGCGGCAAGGGAAATAACGCGGTTGGTCCCTGTTTCATATCCGGTATGCTTCTCCGATGTGTGGGGATATCTTTTCCCGGCAATAATTACTTTGAGAAGCAGAATACTTCCGTACAGCCCCAGAATAATGGATATCGAGGCGACAAGAAGCATGACGATGGAAAATGGGTTCAGGATCATTGTTTATTTTTCTTTGCAGAAAAAAGGACTGACCACGACACATCGGCTGTTTAAGGGGATAATTTCCCCTTACACGCCGCATGCAACCTTCTCGGATATATGAGAGGCAAAATTCTCTCTGGTTTTTGAGGGGGGTTAAATGATAGTTATGGGTATCTTTTCGGGGGGATTTAGATACCCGTCGGCATGTGGAAGAGGGTATCTATAAAGGAGTCGCCAACAATTATCTCCTTTCAGCAAAGGAGTTTCCGTTGGCAAGCAGAGAGGGTGCTGGTAAGAGGGGAAGAAAAGGTCAGGGCCGGTAGGATAAGGAGAGTTTGTTCTGTATTTTGCCGGCATCGGTTTCTCTTCCTGTGCCTGAAAAGGGTTTTCCACCATCTTCCCCTTGAACTTTCGGGCATGTAACATGGCTGATGATCTTTCCCCAAAGACGTGGACTCGATTTCCGGTGTAAGGGGTAGTGATAACCTCACTTACCACATAATAAGCCTCCCCTGCCTTTATCTTTTTCCCGGTAGCCTCATCGGTAACAAGGATAGAGGAAACCTCCTTACTGTTCCTGCTCAACCACATCCGGGCACTGAAAACACAGGAGAAGTTTCTTGGTAACTTATCTTTCTGAATAATTATTACTTCGTAAAGGTGGACGATGTTACTACCGTCAAGGTAACATCTTGATGAGGGGTGGTGGCGCTGATAAACAACCGCGAGGGTAGAGATAGATGCCGTGATGATAACAACGCCAACAATTAAGAATAAGCGTCTCATTACTTTTATCAGACCTTGAATAATACTCTTCACGAGGCCATAGAGGCAGTCGTGTTTACGACTGCCTCTAAATAATGTAGGTGTTCCTCTGGTAGGGGGGTTATTCCGGGGTATATTTTGAATACGCCCCTACTAAAACTAAAACCTCTGCACAGAACGGGCAATGATGCCGTCCTGCGTTATCTTATTCATGTCAACAAAGTGGGCGCTGTAACCGGCAATCCTCACTAACAGCTCGTTGTACTGCTCCGGTTCCTTCTGGGCGGCATAAAGGGTCTCGTTGTCAACCATGTTGAACTGCACATGGTTGATCCCTAAGTCATGCCAGGTCTTCATGTAGTCCCGCCACATGGCAAAACCCTTCTCTCCCTGAAGCTGGGAGGGGGATAACCTCTGGTTGAGGAGTGTTGCCCTTACCGAACCCACATGATCAAGTTTGCTCACCGATTTCAGCACCGCCGTAGGTCCCTTCTTGTCAAATCCGGCGCCGGGAGAACAGCCGCCATCGTACAACGGATCACCCTGTCTCCTACCATTGGGCAGGGCACCGATCTTCGGGGCCTGGACGATGTTCAGCGCCACATTCTCCGGCAGAGTAGCCCAGGGTTGACCATTGATATCACGGACAGACCAGGATGCCTTACCCAGGTCCTCATGCACCCTTACCCATATCTGATCCACATAGTCGTCGTCGTTGCCCCACTTGGGCGCCCGGACAAATGCCTGTCTCATCTCCTCGTAACCTTCCCAGTTCGCCAGGAGGGCATCCCTCAACTGGGCCATTGTGTACTTCTTTTCATCATAGATCAGCTTCTTCACCGCCGCCATACAGTCGCCTATTTCGCTGAAGGCAAAGAGGGTAAACCATAAACTGCTCCTCTCCTTACAGAGGGCACTGTTCTCACCTGTCTCTATGCAGCGCTCGAAGAGGGCGGAGATCATCGGTTTAGGATGATGATGGGCCTCCACATACCTGTTCTTATGCTCCATGGTCGTCGCCAGCCTGAAACCGGCTTTGTATTGCTCGTACCATGCATTGTAGAATTCATCAAATGTTTCAAATTTTGTACAGTCCCCCGTCTTAATGCCTGTCTGCATCCCCGTTATCGGATCAAAACCGTCAAACATAACGAAACTTATTGTTTTTGATCCGCTTGCTATCGAGGCTGACGGGTATCTTAGGGCTGGCGCACCCCATTTCGTATCAGGGGCGGGTGCCATGCACGCCTGGTGCTGCCAGCGCCTTGCCTCCTTCAACGGATGACCAAACCAGTGCATCAGATTGGGGATCAGGACGTCATCATTCCTGATGGAAGGATATCCCAGACCGTGGCGGATGCATTCAAATACCCGCCGGAGGGTCTCGGTGCGGGTCTTGGAACTGTAACGGAAACCAAAGGTGGGATCGCTTACCCTGCTTATAAGGGCTGCCTCCAGGTAGCAATCGGTCAGGTCATTGCAGGCATCGTTGCCGTCCTCGTCCACTCCGCCAATGGTCCATACATAGGGGCCGGGACTCCCCTGGAGGGCTTCCCTGCCAAACCTAAGGTATGCCCTGCCAAATCCAAAGGCGGCAATCATCCACTCCGCACAGTACTCCACTACCTCATCCCTTGTCAGGTTCTTCTCCTCGAGGACGTCTTTTTTATAGAAGGGCCAGTGCCAGTAATCCTGACGCCATGGCCAGGCATTGTTGATCCACTCAAGCCTGTATGCTACCTGCACAAGGTGATCGAATTGCATGGCCTCCCAGAGATGCTCCGGAGGTTGTGCCGGCACCTTATAGCAGGTCTCGCTGATCCGCAAGAGTTCTTCCTTCCTCTTTGGATCGGTCTCAAAGTTCTCGGCAATGATCTTCGCCAGACGGCTTAAGCGTCTCGCATATCTGATCGCTGCCTCCAGGCACATTTTCATCGCCTTCCAGGTGTCCATCTTCTGGAGGTGTGAAACCTGCTCCTCCGCAGTGGCGGCCCCTCGTATCTTCTTCTCCGCCTCGGTTAGCTTCCCCTCAATCGTTTTAATTATCGAGGCAAATCCCTGGTACATCCAGTCAGGCTGGGGGTTAACGTAATCAGATCCGATGATGTCTCTCCCCGGTGCCAGAAAATCGGCCATGGTTCCCAGTACCCTTTCCCTACGGGTCTGATACTGACGACATTTGTCCTCATAGGTCCTCCCCTTCCAGAAATTGGCCATCTCCTTTACCTCTTCCAGATTCTCCTCGGGAATGATACCGGTCCGATCGTTTATCATATCGTCGTTAAGCGTGGAAGAAGCGGTGGGAATCCAGGAGATGAGATGGGGAGCGGAACCCGGATACCCCACGATTCGGGAGTGATCGGTAATAAATACGGGCATATTATCAAGGAGAGCTGTAAGGGCTCTTGCTCTCGTGATAATAAAGGGCTCCGAGGGAGGGGCCTCTTTGAATGTCTTCGTGTACCAGCGGATATTCTCCAGGTCCATCTGAACCCCGGGTAACCAGGCTGATCCTTTGGCAGCCTTGGACCAAACCGCCTTCCTCAGGTAGTTGAGCCGAGACGGCCTCTTCTTCTCCGCCCACCACCAGAATTGGCGAGCGTCATACAATTCCTCCGCTTTTTTTACCACTTCTTCTTTCTGTTCTTCAACCTGTGCCATTTTAATAACCTCCTTTCTTCATAAGCTTTCAGCCATCAGCCGACAGCTTTCGGTAAAAACAAAGTCTTACCTCTTAAATGTTTACTACCTAAGACGGTATCCGTATCCACAACCCCTCCCTTCTACCAATGTAAGTGTTCACCTATCAGCGTTCGGTTTCTTCCTGACCGCTGATTGCTGACTGCTGGACGCTTACTTTTGCCCCGAGCCTCTCACAGAACTCGGGGCATGGTAACTTTAGACCAGTCCCTGAATGGTCCTCTGGATAATATTGTCCTGGGTCTTACGGCTGATATCCACAAAGTGCGCACTGTAACCGGCAACCCGGACAATTACCTCCTGATACTTCTCAGGCTCCCTCTGGGCAGCGCGTAGGGTAGCGTCATCCACCATATTGAATTGCACATGATCAAGCCCTAAATCAGCCCAGGTCCTCATATAGGACTTCCATAACTGATAGCCCTTCTCACCTGCAAGCTGGGTTGGAGATAACCGCTGGTTTAGCAAAAAGGCCCGTCCATCGGTGATATGGTCGATTTTTCCACAGGACTTAAGAACTGCTGTAGGGCCTTTCCTGTCAAGACCCGGACCGGGGGAAATGCCACCGTCATAAAGAGCATCACCCAACCTGCGGCCGTTGGGCAGAGCGCCAACGATATTGGCATAGTGGATGTTGCCACTTACGTTCTCCGGTAGAACCGGTATATTATTCCCCGCAGTGCACTTTATCTCTTTCCCGTGCCTGGCCATTTCTCTCAGACAGCGCAACAGTATTTGATCCACATAATCATCGTCATTGCCCCACTTGGGAGCGCCTCTGACAAAGTCAAGACGCATCTCCTCATAACCTTCCCAGTTAGTCTTAATGGCCTCTATCAACTGTTCCATCGTGTATTTCTTTTCCTCATAGACAAGCTTCTTTATGGCAGCCAAGCTGTCGGCATTTTCTACAAAGGTAAAGCCGGTTACCCAAGCGTTGCCGCGCTCACCATTGGTCGGGTCAACCGCATCCGTTCCTGTCTCCACAGCACGCTCGTAAATGGCAGATAGCATTGGTCTCCCAAAGAACTCCGGATCTTTGGTTCTTCCCAGATTAACCGTACGCACCAGAATGTTCATTAGCCACTCCACCTGCTTGACCCAGGCCTGGAATAATTCCTCAAAGTCCTTGAACTTGCAAGGGTCGCCCGTCTTTGGGCCCATCTGCATGTTTATTACGGGATCATATCCGTTATGGAGTACGTATTCTATAACCTTGGCAAGATTGGCTGTGGCCGATGCCATCCTGAAGGGCTGGCATCCATATTTGGTGGTGGGACAGGGTGACATACAGGCCTGATGCACCCATGTTCTCATCTCCTCCAGGGGATGCCCATGCCAGTACATCCCATTGGCGATCAGCACAGGATCGTTGCGTATGGAAGGATAACCGAGACCATGGCGTACGCACTCAAAAACCTCCCTCATTACATCATCGGCTACCCTCGGATGCCATCTGAAAGCAAAGGTAGGGTTGGAAACTCGCACCAACCGTGCGGCCTGCATATAGGCGATGGTCAGGTCGTTGCAGGCGTCAGTTCCGTCAGGATTAACCCCTCCCATGGTCCATACCCAGGTACCAGTAATACCCTGGAGCCCTTCTTTGCCCCACCGTGGTGCGAAGATACCCACTTCATAGGTGCGGATCATGTGCTCACCCACAAGGTCAATGGCCTCTTCTTTGGTAAGTCTCCTTTCTATATTCACGTCCTTATCATAATAAGGACCATGGATATAATCAGGTCGGTGTGGCCAGGCTCCCTCAAAGGTCTCATATCTTAGAAGTACCTGAACGAAGTGATCAAACTGCAATGATTCCTGAAGGTTCCTGGGTGGCTTTGCCGGAACGCGTTCACAGGTCTCGGCAATACGCAACAACTCTTCCTTGCGTTGCGGATCGCTCTCAAAATTTTCCGCCACAATCCTGGCCAACCTGGCGTACCGCTTTGCATATCGGATACCAGCCTCCAGCAGCGTCTGCATGGCCTCCCACCTGTGAAACTTGTCGTACAGGGGAATAATTTCAGGTGAGGGATTGCCCTGGGTTTTCTTTTCAGCTTCCTCGATATGCCGGTCAATTTCATCAATTATCGCTTCAAAGCCTTTAAAAATGAACCCAAAGTCCTTGGTGGAATAAGTACCGGCAGATGAGGGAATCCCCCACCCGATGGCGCCGCTCATAAACTTCACTGCATCTTCAGGATCCAGGGCTTTGGCCAGGCTGTCGAGAGCTGTCTGACCTCCCCAGTAATCATTCAGCTTGGCTATAATGTTCAAAGACTCTTTTTCCGGTTCCGGGATGATCCCCGGTTCGTTATAGAGCTCCTCGTTTATTATACTTGCCGATTGCCAGTGCCAGACCAACTCATGAGGAGCGCTCCCCACGTAGCCCACAAGTTGCGCATGGTCAGTAATGAATATGGGTGTTTTGTCCAGCACATCGGCCAGGGCATGAGCCTTCCTGAGCATAATGGGCTTACCATCGTGTTCCTTCCATGCTCCAATAAAAAGCTGGGGAAAGATCAGGTCAATTTTTATACCAGGGGCATAGTTCCCCCCGAGGGCTCCTTTTTTCCAGACTGTCTTGCGAAGATAGTTAAGACGTTTGGAGCGGGTCTTCTCGGCCACCCGCCACCACTCCCGTTTCTCTGCCAATTCCTTAATTTCCTTTTCCTTTGCCATCGTTTCCATGATATCATCCTTTTTTGATCAATGCATTTTATGATTTACTTTTCCTTTTTAGCTTTTATTTGCTAGAGATACTTGTTAGCTACTACTATTTCTTCATGCCTGTCTTGGACAAAATATTGTCCACTATCTCTTCTCCCAGGGGGATCCTTTTTTTCCACTCTTGATATACAGGACATTCCTTGTAATTACTCTGACAAAACCGCAACGTCCACTCCGAAAATAGGCTTGACGTCCTGTGGTGGTAACAGTTCTTATACAGTGTTGGCAACAAGAGACAGCTCATGTAAACAAGTCCTTGAATCTGCAAGGGAAAGTAGTGTTTGTGAAATGTTAATTAACAAAACCAGAGATTCGACCACATTTAAGAATCGTTTCCATACTTGCCTATCTAATTACTCATGATTCATGCCATTATTATTTTTACCGGCACCCGTTTTAAACAGTAATAATATTAACGTGTTATTCGTGCACCAGACTATTTGGCCAGGGAGAAGAAGGCTTTCAAAGATGATATGCATCGGACAATTATAACCCTTATTAGGTATAACTCCTATGCTTTGTTGTATTCCTGACTCTTCGGACAAGATTGTCACATCGGTCATCATGACCGATTCAAACGGGTCTAAAACATCAGTCATACGTCATACGTCATACGTCATACGTCTTTTGTCTACGACATACGACATACGACTTGATATGACTGAAAGAAACAGATTTAAAAAACGAAAACTGCGGTAGCCAGGACGGTTGTATATCCCTGATGCTTCACGATAGCGGATTGGGTAATATTCCGGGTGCTGACAATTTTACCGCTGATCTTGAAGATTTCTTTTTTTTCATCCCAGCTTTCGTCAATATTGAAATCAATACCGAGAGTTGAGGCCAGCATCGCCGCGGCTAGATCTTCCGCGTAATCCCCAGCCTGTTTTTCCGTTTGACCAAAGGTATGATGTTCACTGATGTAGCCGTAAGCGTTTTTGTCGGCAGGTATGGCACAACCTACTGATGCCGCAAGTAACCTCCTTGGTTCATTACTGCAGCACCGACTCATTACGCAATAAACTAATGCGCCGGGTTTCAACTCTTTTAAACCCTGAGTCTTGGAAATCACCTTGCAACCAGGTGGTAAAATGCTTGAGACCTGAACCAGGTTAAATTTCTCGATACCGGCATCCCGAAGGGCCAGTTCAAAGGAATGTAGTTCTTCCCTGTGAGTACCCACACCCTTTGTAAAAAATATCCTCTTAGGAACATAAGCATTCAATTTTCCCCTCCTTAAATTTTATCGTAGACTACTCAAGACAACCATCCCACCTGTGCCCAGTAACAACGTTATTACTCAATTTGTTCTTGTAAGACAAAATCAAATGAGTCTCTCTTGTGGATACCTATGGCTGAACATCAATCATTTGTCAGCAGATAACCCATAATGCGATAGATGAGTTTTGCCGCTAAGAAATCAGGGGCAACCATCCCGGCAATGGGTGCAAGTTCAACAACATCAAACCCCCGTATCCGGCACCGGTTAGCTGTTTCCCTTACCAAACGTAAGAGATCCTTCCAGTAAATGCCACCTGGCTCTGGTGTGCAGGTCGAAGGCATGATGGCAGGATCAAGGACATCCAGATCAATCGTTATATAGAGATCACCCTGCATGTTTTCGCAAATCGCCTCCCACCACCGGCTTTCTTCAAGTATGAAATCTGCGGAAAATGTCTTCATCTTGTTTTTTGCCATGAAGGAAGCCTCTTCCGCGCTCATGCTCCTTATTCCTGCCTGGACAAGGGGGCACAATTCCCATATGCGACGGCCTACACAGGCATGGCTATAGGGGCTGCTCTGATAGGAATCTCTTAGATCGGCATGGGCATCCAGTTGAAGCACCGATATTTCAGGGTATTTCTCCCTCATTGCCCGAACGGCCCCCAATGATACGCTGTGTTCGCCTCCCAGGATAACCGGAGTTTTATCAAACGAGATGATTTCAAGCATCTTTTGGTGTATAGTTGTTATCATCTCCGCCGGTCCCCGGGCATTCACTTCAAGAAGGGGAAGGGTATGGATACCGGCGAGATAGGTTTCTTTGCCCACCTCCTCATCATAGAGTTCCATATGGTGTGAGGCGCCTAAGATAGCTAAAGGCCCATTTCTTGACCCCGGCCGATAGGTTGACGTAAGGTCATAAGGAACGGGAACGATAACAAAAGCCGCCTTTTCAAAAGAAGAAAATACTGGGTCAATCCCGCCGAAATTCATCAAGATGCCTCTTACAAGGTAGTTACCAGATTCGAAAAAATTTGACACATTTATCTCAGTTTGTCCAGTTTTTGCTGAAACATTATTATGGCAAACATTTTAAGGCCAAGCTAAGGCCTATAATAAGAGAGTGTAAAGCGGCCGTCTTCATAATAAAGGTAAGAGTAACGTTTGATCCAGTCACCGAGGGTGGCAAATGTTTTCCTTCTGTCCTCGATCATATATTCTTTTAAGAAGGGCTTGTGACAATGCCCCAGGATAATGGCGTCAAAGCCCTCTTTGAACTTTTCCAGGGAAAATGCGTGCATTTTCTCGACAAGCCTGTCCTCAGATTCACTGGAAAGTTCTTTACTCATATTTGAACTTATCCGGGCAAGACCCCAGAGGATAGAAGAAGGGATGCCTTGCTGTATCCGGTAAAAAATAATACTTCTCAGTATCTTTCTCAACAATAGGTACTTTATATTTGCTCTGTCTATCGTGTCGCCATGGGAAACAAGAATCCGCTGGCCATCAGAATCAATGACAGCCCACTCGGTAAAGACGGTCATCTCGAGGGTCTTTGAGAAATAGTTTTCTAAGAAGAAGTCATGGTTTCCCTCGCAGAGGTGGATACGAACTCCTCGCTTTTTCAGTTCTGTCAGTTTACCGATTATCGCCCTGAATTCCGGGTAGATGTGGTTATTCCTGCAGAACCAGAAATCAAAAAGATCTCCTGCAATGAAAAGGTCATCAATGCCGATCGAATAGCCTACCATCTCGTCGTATGGCTGCTCGGTCTGTTGTTCACCAATTTTAACCGTATTGCCCTCAAGAAGGTCGAAGAAACGCATGAGGTAACGATAACCCATGTCGTTTTCCCGCTTCAGATGGGCATCAGACAAAAATATGGCTTTCATTTCATGTTATGTCGAACAGGGTTAAACATCTCTTGAATCTCTTCCATGTCCTAATGTGGATAATAGAATACGTAACTACTCAGGTTAATAGGCACAAAGGCACATATTGGGGACAGATTTGAAATCTGTCCCCACGTCTATTTGCTGCTTAACTTCCTGATTAAACTGCTAAACTTTGCCCCTCTGTGCCTACCTGAATAGTTACTAAAATACTACCATAAATGTTAGGGTATCGAAACCCAAAATTTCCAGAAAATGCCGGGACGTTCTACCCTTTTAACCGCTATCCCCAGGACAATCACATGCAAAGACTTAACCGGACATTACTGGGCTTACCTCAACTTTTTCATCCCAAGGGGTGATATTTCTACGTTGCAATAATGATGTTCCCGTAAAAAGTCGAATTTCACCTCTGTTTGTTATTCCCATGAAGATGGGAATCCAGTGTTTTAAGATAGTTACATGCTCTCTGGATTCCCGCCTTCGCGGGAATGACGACTTTTTACGAAGTCATCATATCTGAATCGTAAAAAATTGACAGGTGTTTCTGATTGTGTTACTTGTGATCCAAACTTGGGAAATGGCAGGATAGGATCGAGTTACGCTGAGTTGTTTATTCTCTACGTACATGCCATCAGAAGATTTCACCGATCGGCAAATTTTATTGAGCTTCTTTACCCTCCTCTATCGAGCCATCGAATGTAGAGATAAACTCCGGATAATGACACGGTGCAAGTTTGTAGGGTATCTTATCAACGTTGTTTTTGACAATGCAGCGGGTCTCGACAAGGATGCCTCAGTCCAGATTGCTGGTGTAGAGGTAGGCAGATAAGCTGCATCTTGTTGAATAACCCCAAAGAAGGAGGACATGATGAATTTTTTATGCCATTTAAAGGTGCTTTTCATGTTGTTTATTCTCATAATTTTTCCCCTTTTGATGCCGGAAGTTGTCTCCCCTGCTACTGATACTCCTTCTCCGGTGTTGGCAGATCGCGAAAAACGTTCAATCATTCAGGTAGCCGATGGCTATGTGGACCATGCCGGTAACAAGACATTAAAACAACTCCGGGCAGAGGCCTTGAAAATGGCCAAACGCCAGGCCCTGGAGCAGGCTAAACGGTTCCTAAAAAAGACAAAGATTAGAGAAGTCGGCCTGGAATATGAGATCATCAAGATACACCCCCATGGTTTTGTAAAGATACTGAATCAGAAATATCTTGGTATGGAGGATAACGGTCGTTACCATGTGTTGATTGAAGCGGAAGTGGTATACGCCCTGAAGGACACCGGGAATGGCAGGGCACAGCAGCTTTCTGAATCAATGGATACAGCGGATATACTTACGGTCAGGATATGGACAGATAAAAAACGATACAAAGAAGGAGAACACGTCAATGTTTATGTGGAGGGTAACAGGGATTTCAATGCCAGGATCGTCAAAGTTGGTGCTAAAGGTATTTGCCAACTCCTTCCCAATAATTACCGCCAGATATCTTTTTTCAAAAAGGGAAAGACGTATAAAATTCCGGATGAAGGGGACCGGTTTGACCTCCAGGCGTCTCAGCCTTTTGGGACCGAAAGTTTTGTAGTGTATGCTACTCAGTTGCCCATGAGCCACGTCAACATGAAGACTATTGCCGGAGGTTTGTACCAATACCGTGGTTCCATGCCCTTTTTTGAGAGGAGTGTAAGGTCCGGACTGCCCATTGGTGAAGATCAAGCAGTACAGTTCTATGAAGCAGCCTGGGATATCCTCACATCACCCCGGTGAACATAGGGAAACCGTGGTTTCAAAGGTTATTGACAGAAACAAAGGGATGTATATATTAAGATAAATTGTTGTGGTATCCTTCTTGCTCTTGTTTAACCCTTCCCCATCGGAGGGGGCTTAAAAAGATGGGGGTTCGGGGGGTAGTGCCCCGGTTATAGGCTATGTACTTTAATGCGGCACAGACTTCTCTAACAAAGGGGGCGTTCGCACATGCCGAAAAACTGGCAACGCAGTATTTTCGCATCAGTCACGAGGAGTTGGCTCATCGGTATGATGTAAAAACTCTCGCCTACCTTGAAGATCATGAGGTGAACGAAAGGGCATTTGCGCATCTTTGCAAGTACTATTATCAAAAAGGTGAGGAGGTAAATAACGAGAACAGTTTTCATTTTTATAGAATCTGTCTTCAAGATAACCGGATCCTCGATGCTGTGGAGAGGGCGAATTCTTTCGTTAAATTGAGCCCTCTGATGTTATACATCGCCACACATGAGCTCGTCCACGTAATCCGGTTTGAATGCGGGGAGGGTAATTTCGACGCACCTCGGGAAGAAAAAGAAAAGGAAGAAAAAAAGGCCCACGACATTACGAGAAGCATGCTTCAGTCTATAGTTTACCCCGATTTAACATTGGTTCTTGATTGTTTCAGCAATCGTTACAAAATAGGTGACCTATTTAATGATATATAAAGAATTCCAGAGGGTTTAGTATGCCAATTTACGAATATAGGTGCAGGAAATGTGGTAAAGAATATGAGGTATTGCAAAGAATTACCGATCCGGCAGTAAATGCCTGCAAATTCTGTCATGGTCCAGTCGAAAAGCTGGTTTCTCTTTCTTCCTTCCATCTGAAGGGTTCTGGCTGGTATGTCACCGACTATAGCGGAAAGAAGGTATCATCTACTGAGGGAAAAAAAGAAGAAACAACAGAACCATCCTCATCGGCTGAATCCGGTAAGGGAAAATCTCCTTCCAGAGCGGGTGGCGAAGATTAAGTAACACGGATCTTTCCCTTCGGTTCCGGTACGACTTCTCCCACGATGGCCGCTCCATCCATACCTTCTGCCCGCATTTTTTTAATTAACACCTCTGCCTGCCCCGTGGAGAGGGAAATGAGTAACCCTCCAGCGGTCTGTGGATCAAAGAAGATGTCTATCATCCAGTCAGGACAGGGGGAATCAATTTCGATCATATTCCTGCGGAACGTCCTGTTCCGGTGCAAGCCACCCGGTACAACGCCTATCTCGACAAGCTCCCGGATGCCCAGAAAATAAGGAACGGAAGAGGCGTAAATCTGCATCCCCACATCGCTTCCTTCCACCATCTCGCAGGCATGACCGAGAAAACCAAAACCGGTGATATCGGTACAGGCATGAACATCCTCCATTTCTGTCATAAGCTCCATAGCCCTTTTGTTCAAGGTGGTCATGGATTTTACCGACCGGGCTACCAGCCCCTCATCGGCTACCCCCCCCTTTAATGCCGTGCTGACAATGCCGGTACCGAGAGGCTTGGTGAGGATCAACTTATCCCCCACCCTGGCATTTTTATTCAGCAGGACTTTTTCGGGATGGATGACCCCCGTCACGGACAGCCCGTACTTCAATTCACTATCCTCCACACTGTGCCCTCCGACAAGGAGGACACCAGCTTCCCGCATCTTATCCAGGCCCCCCTTAAGAATCTGACGGAGGATGGCAATATCCATTTTGCCAATAGGAAAGCAGATGATATTCATTGCCGTCAGGGGTCTCCCCCCCATGGCGTAGACATCGGATAATGCATTCACAGCAGCGATCTGGCCAAAAATATAGGGATCGTCCACGATAGGGGTAAAAAAATCAAGGGTCTGAATGATAGCCAGATTATCCCTCAGTTTATAGACACCAGCATCCTCCGCATGTTCCATCCCCACGATCAGGTTTGGATCAGCGATGAGAGGTAAATCACGCAATGCCTCATTCAGGTCTCCCGGACCTATCTTGCAGGCTCAGCCGGCTCCATGAACCGTTTCTGTAAGACGTATCTTTACTTCGCTGTTCATATTATCTAATCAAGGGTCTAAGGAACCCATCGTCAGGCAATGCGAGGCCCGAACAAACCGCGGCCTGCCACTCGGGCAGGTAGTGATCAAATCATCCACTGTTCAATATCCCCTCTGGAGAAAGCCTTTGTCGTTATCAGGGTAACGTTTCCCCCCACTGTACATGTGGCGATATTTTCGACATCTTTCGGAGCATCGCTGTAATACGCACAGATAGCGGCTGCCTGGTAACATATTTCTTCGTCACCTCCATCAGGGACGAGAACGGTCGGCCCCGGAAAGTGTGTCATGTGGATCATGATATCCCCCTCTTCGTACAAACGCTGGATAGCCTTATTATCAGAGCTGTTCCTTCCAACAACGACCCTGGTTGTATTGTTGATTCTAAAATGCCGGCCAAACTTAAGGAGTTCCATGTCCCTTATCCTGAAATCCCTGTGGTATTCAAAAAGGTCTTTGAGTCTTTTAGAAAACATGGGATCGGTAAGCAGGCATCCCCCGGCAGGCGTGGAATAATCGGTTATGCCATAGCGTCTCGCCATCTCCATCTGGCGTTTTCTGCTTCTTCCCTGAAGATCAAGGAGTTTTTGCCGATCAACCTTACCTTCCATTTCCGGTTTTGTTTCCGGCAGTAGCTTTGCGCTTAACGGCCGAAGGATGTATCCCTGATAGCCTGATTTTTTTGCCACCACATCAAGGGATTGTCTGCCCTGGGACATGGGCCGCTGACCCAAGACTTCTCCTGTGAAAACAAAATCAGCGCCGGTCTCCTTCATTCTCTTCCCCGCGATCTTCAACATTAAAATATGACAATCAATACAGGGATTCATATTTTTCCCGTATCCGTACCTTGGTGCCTTGAGCATCTCAAGATATTCTTCCGTAATATCTATGATGAACAAAGGGAGACCGATATTTTGAGCTGCTGTCCGGGCCTTCCGGGCGCCAAAAAAGGGGGTTTCAAAGGTAACCCCCTCTACCTCGATACCCTGCTCGAGGATGAGCTTTGCGGCCAGGATGCTGTCCAGTCCCCCTGAGAGTAGTGCAATTGCCTTTATCTTCAATATCTTACAGCATTCACCTCCCATTTATCATGAAGTAAACCGTAGATTTCCCGATCCATATCGAAGTCAAGCATGTACAGATCGCCTTTGTCCTCTGTTGTTATTTTAATGGCGGGAAAGGTAATGGTAGCTCTTGCCTTATCAGTTTTTTCAGGAATTGAAAAGGAGAAGCTTTGATAAGAAAAGGGGATATTCATGGTATGGAGGGTCTTCTCGACAGCCGATCTTTTCACGTCCCCTTCCTCGATAAAGGCGACTTCCGTTCCCCCGTCTCTTAAAATATTGATGAATTGCTGGGGTAGTTTTTTCGAGTGGATCATGACCTGCTTATCCCCATTTTTCACAATTAGATCAGCTTTAATGGAAAGATTAAAACCGTCGTTTACCATGTCGAATATCTTGACATCAGCATCTCTAACCGGCAGGTAACCGAGAGTTGTAAGGAGATTACAGACCATATCCCCTTGGGTGGTCTTGCCTATGATGGGTATCTCCGGGATTGTGTATGTTACATCAGGTACATTTATCACAGAGCTTCCATCCATGATTTCAGTGATGATCAAGCCTTTTTTTTCCGCATATGTTATCAGCGACTTAGGTAGTAAATGAGATTCTTCTGTAACAAAGGAAATCCCTTGTAGATAAGGCTTACTCCCCGGTGGTGTACTCTTTGTAATCATCCAGTCAAATAATAAACGGATCTGGGGGTTTCCCCCCATGATGAAAGGTTGTAACCTTTTATTCATGGTGTATAAACTAGAGACATTGATAATTTTCTGAAGAATATAGGCGATGTCATCATGGCTTGTGGCTTTGACCAAATGATAGTTTTTCCAGCTTGCCCGGATCATTTTACCAAGGTACTCCGGTATTCGATTGCTAAAATCCAGGAGAATCACGCTTCCATCGTCAAGTTCGACCAGCGGTATTTTGGAACAGGCGATGGTCGTCTGCCCCATGGGGGAAAGAGGGATATAATAATTTCCTGTTGTCATAATGGATCCATTCATCCGACTGATTACATGCCTGATGATGGCAAGACGGATTTCCTGTGGTATGACAGGTTTTTCTCTGGTGTACTCTTTTGTGGCGGAGATCCCGGCTTTTGAAAGTCCGACCTCTTGATTGGCAACAGGGATATCACCACCAGGAAGTTTCAGTACCTGTCCCGGATATATCCTGTTCAAGTTACGGATACGAGGATTGAGTTGCTTCACAAGTCTCACCGTCTTGAAGGCCTCTATTCCCTTCACATTTAATTGCCTGCGAATAATATCTATTATCCAATCCCCTTTTTTAACCATATAGGTTTGTGTCCTCTCTTTGGGAACGGCAACCTTTTGAAATGTAAGCAGCACCGTATCTCTCTTTGCAAAGAGTAACTGTGAGGAAATAAGAATCATTACCAGACAAAGGATTACCAGACGACAAACCTGTAAATGCCAATTGACCATGAAAATCCTCCAGCCAAATGAAAAAAGCTTTGCCCTTGGGAAAATTCAAAGCACCTGAATGTAATTTCTACCAATACAAAAAATGGTACTTAACTCACGGAGAAATGTCAAATTAAAAAATAATACCGACTCGCCCGTGTCCTGTGTATGCTGGCAGGAGCCATCTTAACGACCGCTCTTGAACTCATCCCTCAGGAGTTCTCTTGCAATGATCATTCTCCGGATCTCCGAGGTACCCGCCCCGATATCCCAGAATTTCTGATCCAGGTAATGTCGGGAAACGGCAAATTCCTGACTGTATCCATAACCGCCATGAATCTGAATAGCGTCCATGGCCACCCTGGTGCCCATTTGGCCACAGACAAGAAGGGAAGCGGCCGCCATGCGATCGAGATCCGTGCCTTTTCCTCCTCTCTTGTCCTCCAGCGAATCACAGTAGGCGGCAGCACTGTAAGCCATCCACTTGGAAGACATATAACTTGTATACATGTCGGCAAGTTTCCCCTGAATGAATTGAAAGGAGGCGATAGGCCTCCCAAACTGGACCCTTTCTTTGGCATACCTTAAACTGAGTTCGAGACATGCCCTCTGTGAGCCAATGCTGCAGGCACTCAGGGAAATTCTCTCCGTGCATAGTCCGTTTGTCAGGGCAACGACCCCCCTGTTCAAGCCGCCGATGAGATTTTCTTCAGGAAGTTCCATGTTGTCAAAGGTGATCAATCCCGTCGGCGACGTCCTCATCCCCCACTTTTTGATCTTTTGACACGAGAAACCTTCCTTACCTTTGGTATGAAAAAAGAAGGCGGAAATACCGCGAGATCCCTTTTCTGGATCTGTCTTGGCATAAAACAGCATGACATCGGCTACAGGGCCGTTGGTGATGAACGTCTTGCTGCCGACGATGATGTATTTATTGCCCTGCTTTGTAGCTCTCGTTGACATGCTCATGGCATCGGAACCAGCATTGGGTTCGGTAATCCCAAGGCAACCTATGTACTCACCGCTGCAGACCTTGGGTAGTATTTCCCTTTTCTGCCCTTCCGTGGCATTTCTGCGGAAATTGTCGAAACAGAGTATCTGACTTGAACAAGCGGTCATGGCAAGGGCATTACTTACCCGGGCAATGTTCTCATGAACGATCAGGGCTTCCACATAACCCAGTCCAGCCCCGCCATACTCCTCTTCAAATACGATCCCGTTTAACCCAAGTTTCCCTAACTCCCTGAAAAGGTCCGGTGGCATTTCATCTTTTTCGTATAGTGTTTCCATCTGCGGTTCAAGCCATGACGATGCCCATCGCCACACGTTTTCTTCGATCATCTTCTGTTCCTGAGAAAATTCAAAATTCAACGACATAGCCACGACCTACCTTTCCTCCTGATCTCAAGCCCCTTGCCGCATGGCATTTCCTACAGTATATTTTTATACAATAAAGTTTGAAAAATGTCCATCAAGTAATACTGGCGATACCATCAAATTTTTCCCGCTTAAGAGGTCTCGTCGGTTTTCTCCATCGTTATCAGGCATACGGGCTCAATCTTCCGATTTACGGCGGGGCTCAATTGCCGCAAATTTCATGGTTGCAAGAAAGAACTTAAATGATATAATGACTTTGTTTCTCAGGGGAGGATAAATTATGGCTGAGATGGATAACCAGGCAGTCTTTATAAGAGAATTCCAGTCAAGATTTGAAAAGAAGTTGAGAGAAAATGAAATATCTGTGTTGGAATACTGGAAAGGGCAGTTGGATAAATTGGTAACCATGAAACCGGAAGGGATAGCGGCGCTTCAGATGCAGATGAAAAGAATTTCCGAGATGATGGCAAACAGGATCAAAGTCCTAAAGAAGGGGTAATATGCGGGATATCGCAAATTTTCTGTTTGAGGTTGGCATGTTAAAGAAAACCCCGCGCACGGGTTACCAGTTTCTCGGTTCCGGGAGTGAATCAGTGGCCGAACATACCTTAATGACAGTCTTCATCGGCTATACCTTGTGTAAATTAGAAGCTGAGGTTGATGAATTGAAGGTCCTCAAGATATGCCTTGTCCATGACCTTCCCGAGGCAAGGACAGGGGATATGAACTACGTGAGCAAGAAATATGTGACCGTCCACGAGGAGAAGGCCATCAGAGAACTGACAGAGACCCTCTTCTTTGGAGAGGAAATCAAATCCGCCATTGATGAATTTAATGAAAGAAAAACAAAGGAATCCCTGCTTGCCCATGACGCCGACCAACTTGCCTTGATCCTTCAGTTGAAGGAATATGGAGACCTGGGAAACAGGTACAGCAAGGAATGGATCGAATTTGCCGTCAAACGGCTCTGTACGGAAAACGCAAAAAAAATAGCTGACAGTATCCTGGAGACAGATTCCTCTCAATGGTGGTTCAAGGATAAAAGTGACTGGTGGGTAAACGGCAATAGAACCAATAGTGAAAGGTGACAGGTTTTTTTCATAAGGAGCGAACATGCCTACAGGGAAACAGAGGAAAATCAGCAAGGTAAAGAACAGGAAAAAAAAGAAAAGCAGGAGGATACTTTTTCTTCTGCTCATCATTACGGCAGGCTTTGTCTCCCTCGTCATCTTCTTTGTAGCTCTCTTCGATTACTTATACCCACCAATTACTGGAAAGGGCGTCCTCCCCAAGAAAAGGGAGAAACAGGCGGTAGTCCTCTATTTCTCGGATGCCAACGAACGATTCCTGGTCCCGGAAAAGAGATATATTCCAAGGGGAAGGGATGACGTTGAGAAGGCAATGGAATTGGTGAATGCACTGCTGGAAGGTTCCAAGAAGGGGCTGGTGAATACATTTCCTGAAAATGTGAACTTGCAAAGTATTAAAATTGAGGGAGGCGGAACGGCTTATGTCAGTTTCGGCAAAAACCTTGTCAAATACCACCCGGGTGGAAGTACCAGTGAAATATCTACCGTATATTCCCTGACCAACACCCTGACGTCAAATATCCCGGCTATTAAAAAGGTAAAGATCCTCATAGAGGGGAAAGAGGCGGAATCAATAAAAGGACATATTGACTTAAGGTATCCCTTTACCATGAATAGGGAGTTGTTGGCCCCCGATTCAAGGGAAGGGTAAGAGAGAGGTTAAAAGGCAAGTACAATAACTCAATTTCGGGATGTGTTCATCTCAAACGCAATCTAGAGGACCGGATATAAGCCCATGGCTGCAAAAACAAAACTTTCCCGAACAAGAAATATCGGGATCGTGGCCCACATAGATGCCGGTAAGACCACCGTAACAGAGAGGATCCTGTTCTATACGGGGAAGTCATACAAGATGGGCGAGGTGCATAATGGAGAGGCTGTCATGGACTGGATGCCCCAGGAGCAGGAGAGGGGAATAACGATTACATCAGCCGTAACTACCTGTAACTGGGAAAATCACGAGATCCATATCATTGATACCCCCGGTCATGTTGATTTTACCATAGAGGTTGAGCGTTCTCTCAGGGTCCTGGATGGGGCGGTGATTGTCTTTTGTGCTGTTGGAGGTGTGGAACCACAGTCAGAAACTGTCTGGTACCAAGCGGACAAGTATGGTGTTCCCAAGATTGCCTTTATCAACAAGATGGACAGGGTGGGAGCCGATTTTTTCGGGACTATAAAGATGATGGGGGAACGGTTCAACTCTGTGCCTCTTGCCATCCAGATGCCCCTCGGTCAGGAGGAACAATTCAAGGGGGTGGTGGACCTGATCAGGGAGAAGATCATAACCTGGGATGACAGTACCCGGGGATTGTGTTATGGCCTTTCAGATATCCCGTCCGATATCCTTCCCCAAGCCAGGGAGCAGAGGGAAAAGCTGATGGAAACACTTGCCGAGGCGGACGATTGTATTGCGGACAAGTATCTGGAAGGGGTGGATATTCCCGCGGATGAGATCATAAACGCTATCCGAAAGGCCACCCTTTCCCTGAAAGTAGTACCCGTGATGTGTGGCGCTGCCTTGAAAAACAAGGGAATTCAACCCATCCTTGACGCTGTTGTTCGTTTTCTTCCCTCACCGGAAGATGTCTCACCGATCAGGGGTATCAATCATCTGACAGGAAAGGAGGAAACACGACACAGCAGCAATAAGGAGCCCCTTGCCACCCTGGCGTTCAAGATCATGCAGGAGGAGGGTGGCAGGAAACTGACCTACCTGAGAATCTATTCAGGACAGATACATACCGGGGAAGATGTCTACAATGCAAGTATCGGGAAGAGAGAAAAAGTTGCCAGGCTCCTGAAGATGCATGCAAATAAACGTGAGAGGGTTGAACAATGTGAAGCGGGAGAGATCATTGCCGTGATTGGCCTTAAGGACACTACCACAGGAGACACCATCTGTAACGAATCCCACCCGATTCTTCTGGAACCAATAGAGTTTTATGAGCCTGTAATCAGTCAGGCGGTTGAGGCCAAGACACCAGCGGACCAGGAACGGTTATCCATAGCATTATCCAGGTTGATGGAAGAGGATCCCACGATTAAGGTAAAATATGAGGAGCAGACTGCCCAGACCATTGTTTCAGGCATGGGAGAACTCCACCTCGAGATCCTGTTTGACAGACTTACAAGGGAATTTAATGCCCATATTAATACGGGGAAACCCCGGGTCATCTACAAGGAAACGATTCAAAAAAAGGTGGAAGTGGAGGGACGTTTTGCAAAGGAGCTCGGCGAAAAGAAACATTTTGGTCATGTCCGTCTGTCTTTAGAACCTCTGGAACGGGGAAGGGGCATCGAGATTATAAAACAGGTAGATGCGCATTTGATTCCCGAGGAATTTCATCCTGCCATAGAAGAAGGTATCCTGGAGTCAACTCAGATGGGCGTTGTGGAGGGGTATCCCGTCGTGGATTGCCGAATCAGTATCATCGGTGGTTCCTTCAGAGAGGGGGAATCCACGGTGCTGGGTTATAAGGTAGCAGCCTCATCGGCCTTTAAGGACGGATGCTTACAGGCCGCTCCCATTCTCCTTGAGCCGATCATGATGGTTAATATCATTACACCTGGTGGATTCACGGGAGAGGTCGTTGGAGACATCAATGCGAGGAAGGGTGAAATACAGGCGATAACACCAAAAGGGACTATCAGTGAGATCAAGGCAAAAGTTCCCCTGAAAGCGATGTTTGGGTATTCTACCGACCTTCGATCCGCTACCCAGGGCAGGGCCGTCTTTACCATGCATTTTTCCGCATACGACCACCGGTGAAAAGTGCAAGTCGTAAGTCATAAGTCATAAGTCTTGAAATTTAAAACTTGAGTTTTGAAACTTGAAACTCGAATTCCAATGAGGTCAATGAAAATAGGGCCTTTATCGGGAAGATTCGTAAAGATTGCTGGATGGTTGTCCAGGAAACGCCTCTTGCAGATTGCAACCATCACGGTAGGCGTTATCTTCCTGAGTTCAATGGGTATTTACTACTTTGAACAGGCGAGGGGGGAAGCTAACATCCGCTCCATCTGGGACGGCATCTGGTGGGCTGTCGTGACCATGGGCACCGTCGGTTACGGTGACAAGTATCCCATAACGCTCGGTGGAAAAATCGTCGGATTGTTACTGATTTTTTCTGGTGTCGGTCTGATGTCTCTATTAACAGCCACCATTGCTTCCATGTTTGTAGAAAAAAAGATAAGGGAGGAAAAGGGCTTGGAATCAGTTAGAGAAAGAGACCATATTATTATATGTGGCTGGAATCAGTATACCGAGGATGTTCTCCTGGGCCTTACCACGTATGGTTCCATGGGGGATACATCCATCGTCCTGATCAATGAACTTTCCGTTGACGAGATAGACTCTCTAAGACTCAAGTACAGTAAATATAATCTGAGATTCTTGAGAGGGAATTATGTCCATGAGGACGTGCTCTTAAGAGCCAATATTACCAGGGCGAGATTTGCCTTAATTATGGCGGATACCTCTGGGAGCCATGCGAAGGATAGAATTGATGAAAGAACAACCCTTGCGGCCTTGACGATCAAGTCAATTGCCCCCGTGGTCAGAATCGTTGCCGAGCTCTTAGACAGTGAAAACAGACCGCATCTCCAGAGGGCCAGTGTTGACGAAATCATTGTCAGGGGAGAACATGTCGGGTCCTTCTTAGCCAGCGCTATAAACTCCCCCGGTCTGCCGAAGATATTATCCGGTATCCTATCCCTCGGTGATACCAATAAATTGTGGAGAATCGAAATTCCTCGCCATTTTGTTGGCAGGACATTCAAGGAGTTGTCGGCATACTATCGGGGTAAACATGCGATTCTCCTCGGCCTCCTCAGGGAAAAAAGGGCGATGAAATTGGAAGACCTTCTTTCAGACGACACATCCGTTATTGACACCTTCATTAAGGAGCGGATAAGAGAGTCGAAAAAAGACCTTTCTTACAAAAAAGACGAAATGAGAGTTATGATAAATCCCGAGGACGAGTACATCGTTGGTGGAGAAGACTTTGCCGTGGCGCTTTCCAGGACGATACCCCACAAAATGTAACCGTCATAACTCAGGGGATCTTTGATGAAAGATGACTTGCTCTTGCGAGAGATAGAACTTTTCCGAAACCTCACTCCCGAACAGATCAGTAAGGTCTCAGATATCTTACATCCTGTCAAATTTCCCGAAAATGAGATCATCATGAGAGAGGGAGATGCCGGTGATTCCATGTACATCATCATGGAGGGAACCGTGGAGGTGGTGAAGAGTCTGATCATAAGTGACATGGATGAGGAGGATAGGGAAAAGAGTAAGGTTTTTACAAGATTGGATGCCAAGCATCATGCCGTATTTGGTGAAATTGCTCTTCTGGAAAAACAAAAGAGGACAGCCACGGTCAAGGCATTGACGAACTGTCTCGTATATAAGATTAAAAGGGATGATTTTTTAAGGCTTGCCGAGAAAGACCACGAGCTTGGTTACCGGATGCTGCTGAACCTGGCCAGGATCATTAGTGCAAGGCTGAGAAAGGCCGATGAAGATACGATTAAGCTCACCACAGCGCTATGCATGATATTGAAGGAATCTTAATCTTTATTCGATTTCCCACGTGGCGCCGGCAGGGGTATCTTTGAGGCTCACCCCTTTTTCTGCAAGGAGACGTCTGATCTCATCGGCTTTCTCCCAGTCCTTAGCCGCTCTTGCCGCCCGTCTTTCCTCAATCAAACGCTCAATTTCTTTAATTTAATATCCAGTCCCAGTTTTCCAACTTTTCTGTCCCTGGCCTGGCAAAAATAATTGTCATGACAATCGAGAAACAACCCTAATACCCTGCCAATTTCTTCAAAATATATCTTTGCCGTGAGGACAAAGATTGTCTCAGGACAGATAATCGGGATAGGGGGGAGCCTCACGACTCCCCTCCTCCCACACCACCACTGCAT